>CANNRA010000133.1 GCA_947507735.1 Actinomycetota bacterium | reverse complement strand
CGGCGAGATCCGCGATCGTCGAGTCTTCGGTTTCGCCCGAGCGGTGACTGGAGATGCTCGTGTAGCCGTTGCGGTGAGCGAGTTGGATCGCTTCGACGGTCTCGGTGAGCGTGCCGATCTGGTTGACCTTGATCAGGATCGCGTTGCCGATCTTGCTGTTGATGCCGCGGCGGAGGCGCTCGACGTTGGTGACGAAGAGGTCGTCGCCAACGAGCTGCACCTTGTCGCCGAGCTGGGCGGTCAGCGTCTGCCAGCCGTCCCACTCGTCCTCGCTGAGCGCGTCCTCGATCGACAGCACCGGGTAGCGGTCACACATCGAGCGGTAGAGCTCGGCCATGGCGGCGGTGTCGCGCTTGACGCCCTCGCCGTGGAAGTCGTACACGCCGTTCGAGAAGAACTCGGTGGAGGCAGCATCGAGCGCGAAGCCGATCTTCTCGCGGTGCCCGGCCCGCTCGGCGGCCTCGAGCACGGCGTCGATCGCCTCGTCGCTGGAGGCGAGGTCGGGCGCGAAGCCGCCCTCGTCGCCGACGCCGGTGGCCAGGCCGCGCTCCGAGAGCACGCCCTTCAGCGTGTGGAAGATCTCGGCCGCGATGCGCAGGGCATCGCTGAACGACGAGGCGCCGGCCGGGATGATCATGAACTCCTGGAAGTCGAGCCCGTTCTGCGCGTGCGCGCCGCCGTTGATGACGTTGAGCATCGGCACCGGCAGGACGTGCGCGTTGACGCCGCCGACCCAGCGGTAGAGCGGCACGTTCGCCTCGGTGGCCGCGGCCTTCGCAGCGGCCAGTGACGTGCCAAGAATCGCATTCGCACCCAGCCGCCCCTTGTTGGCGGTGCCATCGAGGGCGATCAGAGCGGCGTCGAGCGCGCGCTGGTCGCGCGCGTCGGTGCCCTTCAGCGCCGGCGCGATCTCACGCAGGACGTTGTCGACCGCCTTCAGGACGCCCTTGCCGAGCCAGGCGCCCTTGTCACCGTCGCGCAGCTCGACCGCCTCGTGGGCGCCCGTCGATGCGCCGGACGGCACGGCGGCCCGGCCCAGCACCCCGGACTCCAGCCACACGTCCACCTCGACGGTGGGATTGCCGCGCGAGTCGATGATCTGCCGCGCGCGGACGTCGCGAATGCTGCCCTTGCCCATCTATGCCTCCTGGGTCTTTGCGTTGTCGAAGTAGCGATCCTGTTCGTCCAGCGTGAGCCGGTTGAAGTCGTGGCCGTCGGCGGCGGCGAGGCGCTCTGCACCCTCGACGCGGCCACGGAAGCGGTCGGTGGCGGCGCGCAGCGCCAGCTCCGGGTCGACGTTGAGCTTGCGCGCCGTGTTGACCGCGGCGAACAGCACGTCGCCGGCCTCCTCGAAGACGCGGCGGTCGGGCTCGGTCTCGGGTGCCGGGTCGCCGGCACGGGCGATCTCGGCAGCCAGCTCGGCGAGCTCCTCGGCCAGGTCGCCGGCGGCGCCTGCAACGTCGGGGTAGTCGAAGCCGACGGCGGCGGCGCGACGCTGAACCTTGCGGGCGCGCAGCAGCGCCGGCAGGCCATCGGGAACGTCGTGGAAGATGCCCTGGCGGCCCTCGGTCTCGACCTTGATGCGCTCCCAGTTGCTGCGCACGCGCTCGGCCGTGGCGGCCTCGACATCACCGAACACGTGCGGGTGACGCACCACGAGCTTGGCGTGGACAGCACGCACGACCTGCTCGAGATCGCCGGCGCCGCGCTCGTCCAGCAGCAGCGCCAGGAAGACGGTCTGGAACAGCAGGTCGCCCAGCTCGTCCAGCAGCTTGGCGTCGTCGCCGGCGATCGCTGCGTCGGCGACCTCGTAGGCCTCCTCCAACGTGTGCGGGACGATCGTGCGGGCGGTCTGCTCGCGATCCCATGGGCACTCCACCCGGAGGCGCTCGGTCAGCGCCTGCAGCTCGAGCAGCGCGTCTGCCAGGGCCACGACTAGCCGGTCGTGGTGGCAGCGATCGACGTCGCCGCTGCGGGGGGCTCGAAGCCGGTCGCGTAGGCGACCTTGCTCGCGAACTCCTGCTTGACGCCTTCGACCCACGCCGTCATGCCCTCGCTGCGCTTCTGCTGCAGGAGCTGCTGACGGATCGTCTCGCGCACCTCGGTGAGCGGCTGCGTCTTCTTGGGCTTCACGTCGGAGAGCGCCTGGATGACGTGGTAGCCGAACTGGGTCTTGATCGGCTGGGAGACCTCACCGGTCTTCAGCGCGAAGGACGACGCGTCGAACTCGGGGACGGTCTGGCCCCTGGAGATGGTCAGCTTGCCGCCGGTGTCCTTCGAGCTGGGATCCTCCGAGTACTTCTTGGCGGGCGCGTTCCAGCTGTCCGTGGCCGAGCGGTACTTGACCTGCGCGTAAACCTCGTCGGCGAGCGCCTTCGTCTTCACCAGGATGTGGCGGACGTCGCGGCTCTCGGCCTGGGTGTACGTGGTCGGATTCTTGTCGTAGTACGCCTTGACATCGACATCCGAGACCTTCACGTCGGCGGTGACCTTCTTGAAGACCTCCTCCGAGAGGATCTGGGCGCGGATGTCGGCGCGCACCTGCTCGGCGGTGAGGCCCTGCGCCTTGATCTGCGTCTGGAACTTCTTCTCGTCGCCGCCGAAGTACTGCTTCTTGACGTCGGCGAGACGGGTGTCGATCGTCTTCTCGTCGATCTTGACACCGAGGTCGGCGGCCTTGACCTCGAACTCGGCGCGCTGCACGAGGAACTGCACGGCCTGCTGCTGGAGCGCGACGTACTCGCTCGAGCCGGCCGTCGGGAACGTGCGCTTCTGCGAGGTGTACGAGCGCTGCGCCTGATCCATCAGCGCCGTAAAGGAGCTCCGCGTGATGTCGACCTTCTGCACCTTGGCGACCGAGCCGGCGGAGACCTTCGTCGAGCCGCCGCCACCGCAGCCAGCAACGATCAGCCCGAGGGCTGCGGCGACTGCAAGGAGGCTGGCGATTCTGCGTCTGGTCATGGAAAAGGCGCCGCTGTCCACGAGATTCCCCCGCTAGGCGGCGCGGCGAGCCTCGAGTATAGCATCGACGAGCCGCAAGGCCTGCCCGAACTCGTCACCGCGCAGCGACACCTCGCGGCTGGCGGTCATGTAGATGGCGGTGTCCACCCGGCGGCGCAGGTCGGCGAGCTCGACCGAACCGAGCACGAGCGGCCCGACCGTCGTCTTGCCACCCCGGAACACCAGGTAGTCCGCCCCGATCACGGCGAGCTTCAGCTTCGCCTCCTGGATCTGGAAGAGGCTCTCGACCGGCTCCGGTACCGGGCCGAACCGATCCTCGAGCGAGGCGTGCAGCTCGCGCAGCTCGTCCTCGTCCTCGACCAGGGCGAGGCGGCGGTGCAGGTCGATGCGCAACGCCTCGGCGCCGATGTAGGCGGCAGGCACGAAGGCGTCCACGCGGGCGTCGATGCGCACCGGGCGCGCGACGGCCCGGCGCTGGCCCGACAGCTCGGCGACGGCCTCGTGCAGCAGCTCGATGTACAGCTCGAAGCCGAGGGCGGCAACATGGCCCGACTGCTCGGCGCCGAGCAGGTCGCCGGCGCCACGGATCTCGAGGTCGCGCATGGCGATCTGGAAGCCGGCACCGAGCTCGGTGTGGTCGGCCAGGGTCGAGAGACGGGCACGCGCCTCGGGCGAGAGCTCGCTCGCCTCGGGGTAGAAGAGGTAGGCATGCGCCGAGACGTCGCTGCGGCCGACGCGGCCACGGATCTGGTAGAGCTGCGACAGGCCGAGCTGGTCGGCGCGCTCGACGATCAGCGTGTTCGCCTCGGGGATGTCGAGGCCGCTCTCGATGATCGTGGTCGAGACGAGAACGTCGGCGTCGCCCGCGAGGAAGGTCATCATCTTCTCCTCGAGCTCCCGCTCCCCCATCTGGCCGTGCACCACGATGAAGCGCAGGTCGGGGCAGAGCTGCTGCAGCTTGAGCGTGCAATCCTCGATCGAGTCCACCCGGTTGTGCAGGTAGAACGCCTGGCCGCCGCGCTCCTTCTCGCGCAGCAGCGCGGTCTTCACCAGCTCCTCGTCGTACTCGCCGACGTGCGTGCGGATCGGGCGGCGTCCCTCGGGCGGCGTCTCGATCACCGAGATGTCACGCAAACCCGACAGCGACATGTGCAGCGTGCGCGGGATCGGCGTCGCCGACAGGGCGAGCACGTCAACCTCGAGCCGCAGCGAGCGCAGCAGCTCCTTCTGCGCCACGCCGAAGCGCTGCTCCTCGTCCACGACCACCAGGCCGAGATCCTTCGACACGACATCGCGGCTGAGCACGCGATGGGTGCCGATCAGGACGTCCACCGTGCCCTCGGCGAAATCCTTGAGCACCGCCTTCGCCTCGGCCGGCTTGCGGAAGCGGCTGACCATCTCCACCCGCACCGGGAAGTCGCGATAGCGGTTGCGGAACGTGTTCCAGTGCTGCTGCGCGAGCACGGTCGTCGGCACGAGCACGAGCACCTGCTTGCCACCCACGGCGACCGCGAAGGCGGCCCGTAGCGCCACCTCGGTCTTGCCGAAGCCGACGTCGCCGCAGACGAGGCGGTCCATCGGGCTCGGCGACTCGAGATCGTGCTTGACGGCCTCGATCGCGCGGGCCTGGTCCTCGGTCTCGCGGTAGGGGAACGCCTGCTCGAGCTGCTGCAGCCACTCGTTGGAGAGGTCGTAGGCGTGGCCGGGCGCCTGCTGGCGCTGCGCGTACAGCGCGATCAGCTCGCCGGCCAGCTCGCGCACGCTCTCGCGGGCGCGGGTCTTGAGCACCTGCCACGACTTGCCGCCGAGCTTCGAGAGCGCGGGGGCCTTGGCATCCGCGCCGATGTAGCGGCTGAGCTTGCCGATCTGCTCGTGCGGAACGTAGAGGCGATCCTCGCCCTTGAAGGCGACGAGCAGGTAGTCGCGCGTGACGCCCGCGACCGCTTTCGTCTCGAAGCCGAGCAGCTGCCCGACGCCGTGATCCTCGTGCACCACGTAGTCGCCGGTGCGCAGGTCGGCGAAGCTCTGCAGCGCGCGGCCGATGCGGGCGTCGGCGCGCGGCGGGCGCTTGCGGAACACCTGCGTGTCGGGGAGCAGCGCGATGCCCAGGTCGCGCCAGACGAAGCCGCGGCGGGCGGGCGCGACGACGAAGCGGACGGCCGGCTGCCGGGGCAGCTCGTGGTCGTGCTCCTCGAGCTTGACCTCGACCTTCTTGACGAGGCTCTGCTGGCGGATGGCCTCGCCACGGTGCGGGAAGGCGACGAGCACGCGGACGCCGCCCTTGAGGAAGCTGCCGAGCTCGCGCTCGGCCTCGGCCAAACCGCGCGCAGTGAGGGCCGGGCGCAGGGCCTCGAAGCTGTGGCGCTGCCCGTTGGGGAACGGGTCGAGCTCGCTGACCCGGTCGCCGAAGTCGGGCGCGAAGCCACCGAGCTCCTCGCGCACCACCTTGCGCACCTCGTCCGGCTGCCAGATGAAGTCGGCGCCACCGGGGAGCGGTGCAACGAGGTCGGGCGGCACCTTCGCCTTGTGGCGCTCGCCGTCCTCGTCCGCCCGCAGCAGCGGCTCGACCAGGTCGAGCCGGCGCTCGGCCGCCGGGTAGATGTGCGCCTCCTGCAGCGGGCGCAGCGCGCGCTGGGTGAACGGCGAGAAGGCGCGGATGCCCTCGATCTCGTCGCCGAACAGCTCGATGCGCAGCGGCTCGCGGCCGGTTGTCGGGAAGACGTCGATGATGCCGCCGCGAACGGCGAAGTGGCCGCGCTCGTCCACGCGCTCCACGCGCTCGTAGCCGGCCAGCGCGAGCTGCTCGGCGAGGGCGTCGATGCCGGGCTCGTCGCCGACACGCAGGTCGAGGCGCGCCGGCCGCTGATCGCGGGGCGGCGTCCCCTCGGCAAAGGCCAGCGCGGACGCGAAGACGAGGCCGCCCAGGGCGAGCACGTCGAGCGCGCGCGCCCGCTCGCCCACCAGGTGCGGCGCGGGAGTCAGGCCGGTCTCCCAGCGCACGCCGCGGCTCGGGAAGTAGGCGACTCGCGCCTCCCCCAGGTACCACGAGGCGGCCTCCGCGGCGTCGCGGGCATCGGCATCGTCGGGCAGCACCACGGTGACCGGCTGCTGCAGGTGGTCGTGCAGCGTCGCGAGCAGCAGGGGCAACGCCGGCTCCGAGACACGCGCCCGCTCCGGAAGGTCGGCGACGAACGACTGGAAGCGCTCGTGCGCGGCGAGCTCGCGAATCAGAACGTGAAGAGGTGTGCGGTCCATGCGAAGGGCCGGGAAGGGCACGGCGGCCCCGGTCTCCCGGCCCGGCCAGTCTAGCCGCGACCTCAGGCCAGGACGGGCGCGTACGCGAGCAGCTCGCGGCCGTGCTCGTGCAGCCAGTCGCGCTGCGCGCGCCAGCCGGGGCGCGCGTCCTCGACGAGCCGCCAGAACCCCGCTCCGTGGTTCGCCTCGCGTAGGTGGCAGAGCTCGTGCACGACGACGTAGTCGAGCACCTCGGGCGGCGCCATGATCAGCCGCCAGCTGAACGAGATGGTGCCCGTGGTCGAGCACGAGCCGAAGCGCGAGGTCGTGTCGCGCACCGCGAGCCGGGCCGGCTGGACGCCGAGCGGAGGGGCCTCCTCGCGGACGGCCTCCTCGAGCGCGGCCCGCGCCTCTCGGCGGTACCAGCGGTCGATGGCAGCGAGCGCCTCGCCGTCGTCGGCT
>CANNRA010000132.1 GCA_947507735.1 Actinomycetota bacterium | reverse complement strand
GGTTGGTCGAGTCGGTGCGCCAGGCGAGCCCCTCGGCGACGCAGTACGCCTCGGTCTCTTCGCGCCAGAGCGGCAGCAGCGGTCGCACGACCCCGTCCTCGCGCAGCGGCTTGATCCCCTTTGCCACGCCAGACGAGACGAGGCGGTAGAGCACCGTCTCGACCTGGTCAGAGGCGGTGTGGCCGGTGGCGCGCAGGCCGAAGCGGGCGGTGAGGCCGTAGCGCAGCGCGCGCAGCTCGGCCTCGGTGGCGACGGGCGGGGCGTCCACGACCTCGGCACCGAGCGCGTCGCGACACCAGCCTGCATCCGCCTCCGACTCGGCGCCGCGGACATGGTGGTTGACGTGCACCGCGGTGACGGGGTGGCCCAGCGCACGCAGGGCGTGCCAGAGGCAGGTCGAGTCGGCACCGCCCGAGACGAGGGCCGCCACGGGCTGCCCCGGGGCGAGCAGGCCGGCGTACGCAAGGTGCGCGGCGATGCGCTCGCGCAGGCGGCGCGGATCGACCGGACCGGGCGCGCTCATCGCCGGTACGCCTCGTGCGGCGGGCGGCGCGCCACGACAGCCGAGGCCAGCTCGCGCGCAGCCCAGCGGCCGATCCACACGATCAGGGCGAGACGCAGCAGTCGACGTAGGAAGCAGCCCACGGCTCAGAAGATCAGCGAGCGGTAGGTGACGGTGCGACGCATGCCAATCGCCTCGTAGGTGCGGATCGCGACGGCGTTCTCCGGGCGGACGAACAGGCAGACCGTGGGCGCCTGCCGCAGCAGCAGGCGGATCAGGTCGCGCAGCGCCCGGTTGGCGTTGCCCTGGCCCCGGGCGGGCGGGTCGCTCCAGACCTGCTGCAGCTGCACCGCGCTCGGCGTCCAGGCCGACGCCTCGGCCTTGAAGAGGATCGTGGAGCCGTCGCGCCAGATCCAGGAGCGCCCCTCGTCGATCTGGGCGCGTGTGCGCCAGACGAAGCCCTCGCGGTCGCGGGCCAGCGGGTCGATCTGCAGCTCCTCGTAGTGGGCGGCCGCGCACGCAGGCACCAGCACGTCGAGGTCGTCGAAGGTGGCGAGACGCAGGCCCGTGTCGCCGGCGGGCGGCGCCTCGTCGATGACGTAGACCGGCTGGCCGGTGCGCTCGGTGCGCGGCGGCGCCATCCGGTGGCGCGCCGCGGCCCACAGCTCGCCCACGGCCGTCTCCTCACCGATCAGCATGCGAGCGCGGCCCCGCGCAGCGGCATCGGCAAAGGCCGCGCACCCCGTCCCCGACGGGACGACGTTCGCACCGATGTGGCAGAGCGCCGTCAGGGCGCCGTCCTTCTGCACGGCGCTGAAGCGCCCCAGCCCACGGCGCGCCACATCCTCGAGGAACACGCGCTCGACCGGATCCTCCGCGCAGAACTCGAGGATCTGCTCCAGCGTCGGCTCGATCGTGCGTCGCGACAGGCGGCCGGGAATCACCTGCTGAACGATACGCCGCGGCGGGCATGTCCGGATGGCCGCTGCCCGCCGCAGGCGCCCGTAGGATTGCCCCCATGCCGATTCATCTACGCGCCAATCCCGGGGACTATGCGGAGGCAGTCCTCGTTCCGGGCGACCCGCTCCGTGCCAAGTACATCGCCGAGAACTTCTTCGACTCCCCCCGCCAGGTGAACGGCGAGCGCGGGATGCTGGGCTACACCGGCACCTTCCGCGGCGCGCCGATCTCCGTGCAGTCCACGGGCATGGGCTGCCCCTCGGCGGCGATCGTGATCGAGGAGCTCGTCCAGCTGGGCGCCAAGCGGATCATCCGCGTCGGCACCTGCGGCGGCCTCCAGCCCGACATGCAGCTCGGCGACCTGATCATCGCGCTCACCGCGATCCCGGCCGACTCGACCGCCGCGCACTACGTCGGTGAGCCGCACTGCCCCACGGCCGACTGGGACATCATCCACGGCGCCGTGCACGCGGCGAAGGAGCTCGGCAAGCCGGTGCGCGTCGGCCCGATCGTCTCGAGCGACATCTTCTACAACCCGGACGGCGGCCAGTACCAGCGCTGGTCCGACCGCGGCGTGCTCGCCGTCGAGATGGAGGCCGCCGTCCTCTTCACGCTCGGTGCGCTGCGCAAGGTGAAGACCGGCTGCCTGCTGACCGTCAGCGACGTCGTCCTCGAGGGCGAGTTCATCCGCATCTCGGACGAGGAGATGAAGAAGGCCGTCGATCAGATGACCGAGCTGGCGCTCGAGACCGCGACCCAGACGTCCGGGAAGGGCGGCCACGCCCACTAGCTCGACCCATGCGGGCGCGGGGCCAAAGACGGTCTTCCTCGTCAACCCGGCCTCCGACAACGGGACGACCGGCAAGCGCTGGCCCGAGATCGCGCACCGCGCGGCCGCGGCCGGCCTGACCGGTGACGTCCTGTTCTCGGAGCGCCAGGGGCACCTCGCACAGCTGGCCGTCGAGGCGGCGAACGGTGGGGCGGGGCGGCTCGTTGTGGTCGGCGGCGACGGCACCGTCAACGAGGCCGTCAACGGGCTGATCGCGGCGGGACGCCAGGACGTCGAGCTGGCGGTGCTGCCGCGCGGCACCGGCACCGACTTCGTGCGCTCCTTCGGGATCCCGACCGACATCGAGCAGGCAGCGCGGATCGCGGTGGAGGGCCGGACGCGGGTGCTCGACGCCGGCAAGGTCACCTACCGCAGCTGGGCCGGCGGCGAGGCCGTTGCCTACTTCGCCAACATCGCGAGCGCCGGCATGAGCGGCGCCGTCGCCAAGCGCACCAACGAGACGACGAAGCTGCTCGGCGGCAAGGCGTCGTACCTGCTGGCGACGCTGGCCGTCTTCGCGGGGTGGCGCAACACCGAGCTGCAGATCACCGTCGACGGCGCGATCCGCAGTGGCCGCATGAACGACGCGATCGTCGCGAACGCCCGCTTCTTCGGCGGCGGCATGCAGATCTGCCCGGACGCGCAGCCCGACGACGGCCTGTTCGACGTGCTGCTGCTCGGCGACATCACCAAGGCCGACCTGCTGCTCAACCTGCCGAAGATCTACCGGGGGACGCACCTCCCCCACCCGCGCGCCGAGCTGCTGCGCGGGGCCGTGGTCACCGTGGACGCACCGACGCCGCTCCCCGTGGAGATCGATGGCGAGCAGCCGGGCACGACGCCGGCGCGCTTCGAGATCGTGCGCGACGCGCTGAGCCTGCGCGTGCCAGCCTAGAGCGCCAGGCCCGACCGGCCTAGAGCGCCAGGCCCGACCGGCCCCGACCGACGCGGCCGCCGCTCCTAGCCGACGCGGCTCTCGAGCTCGGCGACCCGCATCTCCAGCTCGGCGATGCGCTTCTCGAGCGCCTCGACTCCGAGCAACCGCTTCTGCAGCTCGTCCAGGCGGGCGAGCGCTGTCTGCGCCTGCTCCAGCGCGCGGCCGGTGCCGGGCAGGCCGGCAACCTTGGCCATGACCTCCTCGCCCGCGTCGGCGAGCCGCGAGAAGATGTCCTTGCCGAGCGAGCCTGCACCCGCGGCGGCGGAAGCCGCACCCTCGCCGGCAGCCTCGTGGTGCTCCCCGCTGGGGGCGCCGTGGATCTCGGCTGCGATCTCCTCGGGCGTCGCGCCCGTCGTGTTGTCGCTCATCGCGTCGCTCCTTGCAGTAGTGGCTGGCAGAGAAGAGTGTCCCTTCTGGAATAGCAGGCGCAAGCGGTGCGCGTAGAGTCTGGCCCGTGGACGGCTTCTCCTTCACCGCCGAGATCCGCGTCCGTTTCGCCGAGACGGACGCCCAGGGCATCGCGCACCACTCGAACTACATCGTGTGGTTCGAGGTCGCCCGCGTCGCCTATCTCGCGCAGTTCCGTGAGGGCTACCGCTCGATCCAGGCCGACGGTGTCGAGGTGCTGGTGACCGACATGGCCGTGCGCTTCGTGGCGCCGGCCCGCTTCGACGATGTGCTGACGGTGGGCGTGCGCTGCACCGGCCTGAAGGGGGCACGCTTCCGCTTCGAGTACGCCGTGGAGCGCGACGGCACGCTGATCGTCGACGGCCACACCGGCCACGCCTGCGTGAACGCGCAGACGTTCGCGCCGACCCGCACGCCGGGCTGGCTCGTCGAGGCGATCGCCTCGCTGCAGGGCTGACGGGCCTCCGCGCCAGCCGCGCCGCCGCCACGGGATCGTGCGCTAGTGCAGCGCGATGATGGCGCCGGTCGTGTCGGTGGCGCCCGGGTTGACCGGCTTGGCCTTCGTCCCGACGCGCATGATCTCCGGCACCCCGAGGTACCCCGAGTACCAGACGCTGTCGTACAGCACCTTGCCGGTCTCGTCGTAGACGATGCGGTGCACGCTGGTGCCCATTGGCGGCGAGGAGCTCTGGTCAGGATCGATCACCTGCTTGCCCTTCGGCAGCGTGGGATCGTCAACCTTCTTGATCGGGACGGCGCCGGTGACGCGCAGCGGCGCCGTCGTGCTCTCGACCTTCCGATGCGGCGACGTGCCGTAGAGCGTCACGCGCAGCGACGTGTCGCCGATGAAGGTGCGCAGCCAGATCCAGTGGTCGGTGTCGTTCTTGAACTGGAGGTCGGTGCCGGGGTAGTCCACGGTCGCGTCACGCCCCAGCGGATAGTGGCTGATGTAGAGCGCGTGGTTGGTGCGCGCGGTGATCGGCAGGCCTGCCTCGAACGCGGCATTGAAGACGGTGGTCGAGACCTGGCAGACGCCGCCGCCGAGGCCGGTCTGCAGCTCGCCGTTGACGATCACGGGCGCCTGGAGGAAGCCCTTGGCGGCGCTGCGCTCGCCCGTGGCGCGGTTGAACGAGAAGGTCTGGCCCGGCGCGATGAAGTGATCGTCGACGAGCTTGGCGACGAGGCGGACGTTTTGCAACCGGTTCCAGATGCCGCCATACGTCGTCTCGTAGGTGCCCACGACCTCGTTGATGCCCATGGCGACGGCCTGCGCCGTGGTGTGCTTCGGCAGGGCGGCGGCCACGACGAGGTCGCCGAGACGCTCCGTCTGCTGCGCGGCTGCGGCGAGGATGGAGGCGCTCGTCTTGACGCGGTCGAGCGTGCGCCCCTCGAGCCCGGGCACGACGACGGGCCGGCCGCTCGCGTCCACGTCGAAGGTGGCATCGGTGGGCGGGCGGTCGACGAGCTTGGACAGGCGGGCGAGGATGCGGTCGGCCGCGGGCCCGCCCAGCGTGAGCGCGCTCGAACCGGGCGCGGGCACCTCGACCATCGAGGCGAGCTGCGCGGGCGTGACGGCGGCGTAGGCGGCCTGATAGCGGAGACGCACCGGCGCCGACAGCATCGTGCGCAGCTTCGCCAGGACGGGTGCCAGCGAGGCGACGGTGACGCGGACACCCTCGACGCGCAGCGGCAGCACGACCGGCCCACCACCGTCGAGCGAGGCCAGCGCACCGACGACAGCGATTCCGGCCGCCTGCTGATCGAGCACGAATCCGGTGCGGCCCGGCACGATCGACGGCTCGACACCCTGCAGGGAGATCGCGGCAGGAATGCGCGGTCGGTCGACCTTCAGGGCGATCGCCTTCATCGCCGACGCGACGATCGTGTCGTAGGAGTGGATGGCCGGCATCACGTCCTTGCCGGCGAAGCGCAGCTCGAGCCGGCGGAACCCGCGCATCGCGCCGAAGCCGTCGCCGTGCCGGCGCGCCTGCTCGACAGAGGCGCGCCAGTCGATGCTGACCCCGAGCTGCCGTGCGGTGAAGCGGAACTCCTGTTCCCCGGCGAGGAACGTCTGCGGCTTGTCGACGCCAGCGCGGGCGTGCTGCTGCAGGGCGCGCACCGCCTCGTCGGTGGTGAGGCCGCCGATCGGAACGCCAGCGACCGTGATACCCAAGGCGATCGTCCCGGCCGAGCCTGCGAACGCGAAGCCGACGGCGACGGCCGTGGCCAGCACCGAGACGAGCGCGGCGAGGAACCAGCGACGCGCCTTGCGGAGCCTTGCCTGGCGGAGCCGCCGCTTCAGATGGGCGGCCTGAGGGGCAGTTTGAGGGGCGGCGTCCACGTGCAAGGGAGGAGCATTCTAGCCAGGGATGTGTGAGTGACACGTGTACCTCGGAGTCGGCAACACGTACAGTCCAGGCGATGCGCATTCCCCTCTCGGCGCTGGCAGAACTCGCGGGCACGGAGGTCGGCTGCTCGGCCTGGCACACCATCTCGCAGGAGCAGGTCGAGGCCTTCGCCGCTGCCACCGGTGACCGCCAGTGGATCCACCTCGATGCCGAGCGCGCGGCAGCTGGGCCATTCGGCGGCACGATCGCCCACGGCTACCTGACCCTGTCGCTGACGCCGCTCGTGCTGGACGAGGCGGTGCAGCTCGACGAGGTTGCGGCCGTGATCAACTACGGGATCGACCGGCTGCGCTTTCCGGCGCCGGTGCCGGTGGGAGCGCGCGTGCGCGGCATCGTCGAGCTGGTTCGGGCCGAGGAGATCGCAGGCGGCATCCAGGCGGTGTGGAAGCTGACCTACGAGATCGAGGGTGCACCGAAGCCCGCGTGCGTGGCCGAGCTCGTCTTCCGCTACATCGCCGCCTAGGCGGCTGGCTCCAGCGGCGGCGGCCACGAAGCGCTTGGCGGGCGCAGCGGAAGCTGCCAGAGGACGGGGCTAGACTCGCTTGACGATGCCCGCCCGCCGTCTCCCCGCCGTGCTCGCCGTTGCAGCGGCAGTCGTGACGGTCGCGGCCGGTGGCGGGACGGCTGCAGGC
>CANNRA010000131.1 GCA_947507735.1 Actinomycetota bacterium | reverse complement strand
TCGCCGTCTCGCCCGGTTCGACCTTGCCGCCCGCGAAGCTCCAGGTGCCCGTCGCCGGCCCGCCGCGCCGCAGTCCCACCAGCACGCGTCCGTCGCGCACGAGGATCGCGCCGACGCCGCGGAGCTGCGGGGTGCGTGCCACTGCCGCTAGGGCCGGGTGAGCAGCTCGGGGGCGCGCGTCGCGAGCACGCGCCCGCGCTCGGCGCCGGTGCCGATCAGGACAACCTCGACGTCGAGCTCCCGCTCGACGAACTCGACGTAGCGCCGGGCCGCGTCGGGCAGCTCGTCGACCGTGGCGCCATCCAGAGGCACGTTCCAGCCGGGCAGCACCTCGAAGACGGGCGTGGCGTGGTGGAAGTCGCCCTGCATCGCCGGGAAGTCACGGGTGATCGTGCCGTCCTGCAGCGTGTAGTGCGTGCACACCGGGATCTCGGCGAAGGCCGAGAGGACGTCGAGCTTGGTCAGTGCCAGCGTCGTGATGCCGTTGACCCGCACCGCGTAGCGCAGGGCGACCAGGTCGAGCCAGCCGCAGCGGCGCGAGCGGCCGGTGACCGTGCCGTACTCGCCGCCGAGCTCGCGCATCCGATCCTGATCGGGGCCCTGGATCTCGCTGGGGAAGGGGCCCTCGCCGACGCGGGTGACGTACGCCTTGGCGACGCCCATCACGGCGTCGATGCGGTTCGGCCCGATGCCGTTGCCGGTCGCGGCGTTCGCTGCGACGGGGTTCGAGGAGGTGACAAAGGGATAGGTGCCGTGATCGACGTCGAGCAGCGTGCCCTGGGCGCCCTCCATCAGCACTGCCTGGCCCGCCTTGATGGCGTTGTCCACCAGCAGCGAGGTGTCGGCGATGTACGGGCGGAGCCGCACCGCGTACGCCTCGTAGCTGTCGGCGATCTCGTCCAGATCGAGCGGCGCGTGGTCGTAGATGCGCTCCAGCCAGAGGTTCTTCTCGGTGAGCGCAACCTCGATCTTCTGGCGCAGGATCTTGTCGTCGAAGAGATCCTGGATACGGATGCCGAGCCGCGCCATCTTGTCGGAGTAGCAGGGGCCGATGCCGCGCCGGGTCGTGCCGATCTGCAGCGTGCCGAGGCGGTGCTCGCTGGCCTTGTCGAGGGCGACGTGCCACGGCATGATCACGTGCGCGTTGGTCGAGATGCGGACGCTGGCGGTGGAGATGCCCTTCGACTCGAGGTCATCGAGCTCCTCGATCAGCGTCTTCGGGTCGACGACGCAGCCGTTGCCGATCACGCAGATCTTGCCCCAGAGGATGCCGGAGGGCATGTGACGGAACTTGAACGTCTCCCCGTCGGCGATGATCGTGTGGCCCGCGTTGGGGCCTCCCTGGTAGCGGCAGACGATGTCGACGTGCTGGGCGAGGAGATCGACGATCTTCCCCTTGCCCTCGTCTCCCCACTGCGCGCCGACGACGACGGTTGCTGGCATGCCCTAAGTGTGCCTGCAGCGGGCGGGGGTCGGACGCCTAGGCGGCATCGGTGAGGCGGCCGAGCCGGCGTACTGCGATGCGATGGCCGCGGCGGCAGCTCGTCAGCCCTGCGTCCACCTCGAGCGGCAGTTCACCGTCGACCCGCAGCCAGCGAAGGCCGAGGCTCTGCGGCGTCGGGTCGTCCAGGCAGCGCTCGCACCAGCCCTCGAAGCGGGCCTCGGCGGGGCCGATGCGGATGACCTGGGAGCGCGTGGTGGTGGAAGCAGAGATCACGGCGCGGGAGCCTGACAGGTGGACCGGACGGACGTGACGGCGACGCTGGCCGGAAGTGGGGATGTGAGATACTTCTCGGAATGCACAGGTTTGCGCGTACCGTCGGTAGGCGGCTGCTTCCGGCGCTCGCGGCGGATAGGGCAATCGCATTTGAGCGGCGCTTGCGTCACGAGCTTGGGGTTGACCGGGTGGCCCTAGCCGTGGAAGCGGTCATGGGGAGAACGGTTATCGGCGGCCCGTTCGAGGGAACGGTTCTCGGGAATTCCTTCGCCACGACGGCCGCTTCGCCTGTTCTCAAGCTGCTCGGAATGTACGAGCCTGTCCTGCAACCAGCGCTCGAAATCGCTCTTGAGCGGAAGCCAGGCGTGGTCGCGAATATCGGTTGTGCGGACGGGTACTACTCTGTCGGTATCGCACGTCGATTGCCCGCTGCGGTCGTTCATGCCTACGATCTTGCATCCAGCGCGCGCGCTGACGAGGGATTTGGCGGTGGCGAACCGGGTCGACCAGAGGGTCATCGTGCACGGGCGCTGCCGGCGTTTCCCAGCGGATGTAGCGCTCGTTCTTTGCGATATCGAGGGTGGCGAGAGCCGTTTGCTCGTGCCAGCTCTTCTCAGGAGCGCAGTGGTCATCGTCGAGACCCATGATGATGTTGTCCCGGGTGTGACGCGCGACCTGTGCGAGCGGTTCGAAGCGACACATCTCGTCGAGGAGCTTCGTCGGCTTCCGATCGTCACGCCCCCGGTTCTCGATTGGCTTCCGGAGGTGGATCGTCGGCTTGCGCTGGACGAGCTGCGATCGAGCGAGCAGTCGTGGCTGGCACTGTTTCCTCGTTGACGGACGTCGTAGCTGGGACGTGTTCCGCAACGGTGATCGTGCGCAAGAGTCGTCGCCGTGGCAGCGGCGTCAGTGCGCCCCGGCATCGAGGAACTTGGCCCACTTGCTGACGAAGGCGAGCTTGACCGTGTCGGTGGCGCCGTTGCGGTGCTTGGCGATGATCAGCTCCGCGAGGCCCTGCTGGTCGCTCTCCTCCTTGTTGTAGTACTCGTCGCGATAGATGAAGGCGACGAGGTCGGCGTCCTGCTCGATCGAGCCGGACTCGCGCAGGTCGGAGAGGATCGGCCGCTTGTCGTGGCGCTGCTCGACCGCACGGGAGAGCTGCGAGAGCGCGATGATCGGCACGTTGAGGTCGCGCGCCAGCACCTTCAGCGAGCGCGAGATCTGCGACACCTCCTGCACGCGGTTCTCGGCGTTCGTGCCCGAGGTCATCAGCTGGAGGTAGTCGATCACGATCAGGCCGAGATTCGGCTCGCGCGACTTCAGCCGCCGCGCCTTCGAGCGGATCTCCATCAGCGTGATCGACCCGGTGTCGTCGACGTAGATCGGCGCCTTCGCCAGCTTCGAGCAGGCGGCGGTGAGGCGGGGCCAGTCGTCGGGGGCGAGGCTGCCGGAGCGGAGGCGCTGCGACTCGACCTTCGCCTCCGCGCACATCAGGCGCTGGGTCACCTCGGCCTTGCTCATCTCCAGCGTGAACAGGCCGACCGGGACGTTGTTGCGCACCGCGATGTTCGCGGCGACGTTCATCGCGAAGGCCGACTTGCCCATCGAGGGGCGCGCGGCGAGGACGATCAGGTTGCCCGGCTGGAAGCCGGACGTGAGCTTGTCGAGGTCGCGGAAGCCGGAGCGGATGCCGGTGATGTCGGCGCCGGCGTTGAACAGCGCCTCGATCCGCTCGAAGCTCTCCTTGAGCAGACCCTCGATGTGGTCGAAGTCCTGGCTGACCCGGCCCTGGGCCAGGTCGAAGATCATCTGCTCGGCGCGGTCGACGAGGTCGCGCGTCTCGCCCGGGCGCGTCCAGCCGAGATCGCTCATCTGCAGGCCGACCCGGATCAGACCGCGCAGCGTCGCCATCTCGCGCACGATCCGGGCGTGGTGCGCCGCGTTGGCGGTCGCGGTGGTGAGCGCCGCCAGCTCGGCGATGCGGACGCGGCCGCCAACCTGCTCCAGCAGGCCCTGCTTCTCGAGCGCGTCCGCGAGCGTGATCGGGTCGACCGGATCGCCGCGGCCGTACAGGGTGAGTGCCGTCTTGAAGATCTGGCCGTGGCTCGGCTTGTAGAAGTCGCCGGCGTGGACGAGCTCGGTGACCGCGCCGATCGAGTCGGGCGAGATCAGCATCGCCCCGAGGACGGCCTCTTCGGCCTCCTCGTTTTGCGGCGGGATGCGCTGCGCGATGCTGTCGGCGATCTGGGACACGCCCTGATTCAACTCGTTCCTGGGAGACGGGGGCGGGGGGTGGACAGGCCGGTTGCGACCGGCCCGTGCGCGTGCTGCGGCGCCGGTGAGTGCAGGCGGGCTGCGGGTTCGCGGCCGACGACGAACATCAGTTCGACCGATTATCCACCGGGCGGCGGACGGTATCCACAGAAGCGGTGGTCAAAGCTGTGGACAAGTTGTCCGCTGGGAGCGGGAAGTTCGTGGGGCTGTCCACAGGGGGCGGCCGCCTGTGGACAGGCTGTGGACGGCGTCACGCGCCCCGCCGGTCAGCCGCGCGGGCGCTCCTCGAGGCTGCGCTCGATACGCTCGACGCGCTGCTCCAGACGGGCGAGCCCCTCCAGCAGCAGGCGCCGCGTGACGCCGTCGCCGGCCGTCAGCAGCAGCTGCTCGTCGCGCAGCAGTTCGCGGAAGAGGCCGCGCAGCTCCGGGTCGGGATAGAGGAAGCCGGTGGCGCGGCAGCTCGGGCACTCCTCCGCCACGCGACCCCGCTCCGAGGTGCGCGTGC
Organism: Actinomycetota bacterium; assembly: GCA_947507735.1. Classification (GTDB taxonomy): domain Bacteria; phylum Actinomycetota; class Thermoleophilia; order Gaiellales; family Gaiellaceae; genus CANFDS01. The sequence continues at coordinate 2,198 of CANNRA010000131.1, read as the reverse complement.
CGGTGCCGCCGCAGTCAGGGCAGGGGAGGAGGCGGCTCATCGAGGCGACTGTGCAGGCCGGGCCGGACGGCGGCGCGCAGCGCAGGGCCTGCGCTCGCGCCTGGCCCCGGAACGGTGAAGGGGAGGCACGAGGCCTCCCCTTCACACGAACCACAGACGGGGTGAAGCTACTCCGCGGACTCCTCGGGAGCCTCGACGACGGCCTCGGGAGCCTCGACGACGGAAGCCGCGGGGCCGCCGCCCTCGGGCAGCTCGTCGTCGGACAGCGTGCCGCCCTGGGCCGCCACGAGCGTCTTGACCTTGACTCGCACGTCGTCGAACACCTCGACCTCGACCATGTAGCGGCCGATGCGCTTGATCGGCTCCTCGAGGTCGATCTTGCGCCGGTCGACGCGGATCTTGCGCGTGCGCCAGATCTCGTCGGCGACATCGGTCGCGGTGACCGAGCCGAAGAGCGCGCCGGACGGGCCTGCCTTGACCTCGAAGCGGAGCACCGTGCGGCCGAGCACCGACGCGGCGTCGGTTGCCTGCTCGACCGTGCGAGCCTCGAACTGCGCCCGCTGGGCCTCGCGGCGCTTACCCGCGGCGATGGCACCAGGCGTCGCCAGCTCGGCGAGCCGACGGGGGAGCAGGAAGTTGCGGGCAAAGCCCCTGGAGACCTCGACAACCTCGCCCTTGAGGCCGGTCTTGTCGATGTCGGAGAGGAGGATGACCTGCATCTCTGCCTAGCCCTGAACGTAGGGGAGGAGGGCCATCTCACGCGCCCGCTTCACGGCAACCGACACCTGGTTCTGGTGGCGGCGGCACGCACCGGTGATCCGGCGGGAGCGGATCTTCCCCTTCTCCGACACGTAGCGCCGGAGCTGGGTGACGTTCTTGTAGTCGATGTCCTCGACCTTGTCCTTGCAGAAGTAGCACGACTTGCGCTTGCCACCCGTGGGCGGGCCACCGCGCTTGCCGCCGCGCTTCTCGCCGCGATCTCTGTCTTTCTCAGCCATGAAAATGTCCTCGCGCTCTCGTGAACTCAGAAGGGGATGTCGTCATCGGGGCCGGAGCCACCGAAGTCGGGCTCGCTGGAGCTGGGCGGAACGTAGGTGGAACCGCCGCCGCCCTGGGAGCCGCCGGAGCTGCCCCCGGAACCGCCGCGATTGCCGCCGCCGCCGCCTTCGCCGCGTGCACCGAAGCGGACGTTGTCGGCCTTGATCTCGATCGACTGGCGCTTGCCCGAGCCGTCCTTGGCCTCGTACTCGCGCCAGGTCAGCTTGCCGTCGACCATGATCCCGCTGCCGCGCGTGAGGAACTGCCCGCACTGCTCGGCAGTGCGACCCCACACGACGACGTCGAAGTAGTAGGCCGCGTCGACCCACTCCTCGCCGCGCTTGATCCGGTCATTGACGGCCACGCGCAGCGTGGCGACCGACGTGCCGCTCGGCGTCTGGCGCACCTCGGGGTCCTTGGTCAGGTTCCCCTCGATGACGACGCGATTGATGTTGGCGGCCATCGGGGCTTACTCGTCCTCGAGGTCGGCGCCCACCGACACGGGCTCGTCAGCGGCCTGCGGCGGCGCTGACATCGGCTTGCCGGCGTTCTTGGGGCGGCGCGTCGCCATGTGGCGCATCACACCGTCGCTGATCCGCAGCACGCGGGAGACCTCGTCAAGCGTTGCCGGCTCGGCCAGGAAGGTGATGAGGTGGTAGGTGCCCTCACCCTTCTTGTCGATGTCGTAGGCAAGCTTCCGGCGGCCCCAGGGCTCGTGGCCCGTCCAGGTACCGTCCTTCTCGATCGTCTCGCGCATGCGCTTGAGGATCTCGTTGTGACGCTCGTCCCCGGCATCGGGGTCCAACATGAGCAGAATTTCGTAGTCGTTCACGTTCCCGTGTTCACCTTCCCTTGGTCTTGGTCGGCCACGCCGTGCGAGGTGCGCCGCCCGGGAAAGCTGCGCGGTGGCGTGGCGAGAAGCCGAAGGAGTGTAGCATCGGTCACGTGAAGGCCCGTCTCGCCTGGGCGGGCGGCGGTTTCGTCCTCGTCGCCCTCCTCGTCTACCGCTTCCTGACGCGGGTGCCGAGCCCGGATGTCGCACCTGTCGACGCCCCCGCCGCGCCGGCTGTCGTGCGCACCCCGGCGCCTGCTCCCAGCGAGCCGCCGACCGCGCTCGAGCCGCTGGCCCCCGTCTTCCCGTTCGTGTCAAACGCGGCCGC
>CANNRA010000130.1 GCA_947507735.1 Actinomycetota bacterium | reverse complement strand
GGCGCCGCGCCGCCCGCGCATCCACGTGCCCGGCGCCGATGACGCTCCTGCTCCGGCGCCGAAGCCACGCCGCCAGCGTGCCGATGGCACCGCTGCCGTCGAGGTGTCGAGCACGCTCGGCATCGCACCGGTCGGCGACGCTGCCGAGAGCGGGGAGGCCGACGACGCTGAGGGCGGCCCCGTGCTGCTCGGGCCTGACGGCCTGCCGCGCAAGAAGCGCACCCGCCGTGGCTCCCGTGGTGGCCGCGGCCGCACGAAGAAGCCTGGCACGACCGATGCTGACGGTGTCGCGCGCGACGACGACACCGAGGCGGACGACGACACCGTCGAGGCAATCGCCGGGGACGCCGGTACCGACGTCGAGAACGTTGCGGTCGATGTGGCACCCGATCTCGCCGCCGTCGCCGCCGATCCCGACCCGGTTGCCGTCGCCGCCGCGGAGGAGTCCGCTCCCGTCGAGGCCGTGGTCGAGGCCGTCGCTGTCGCCGCCGAGCCCGAGCCCGAGCCGGTCGTCGAGGTCAAGGCTCCCGCGCCCGTCGAAGCGGCGTCGGCACCCGCTCCTGCCGGCGAGCCGGCAGCCTGGAAGCCCGTCTCGCTCTCGGACATCCCGGACGAGGCCTGGGGCGACACCCGTCGCCGCCCGCGCTGATGCCTCAGCCGGCCGGGTCGAATCTCTTGCTACACTGCCATCCGCTCGCGGGCATCTGTCCGCGTCTATCACGCTGAAGGAAAACCATGGGCTACGCGATCATCAGAGTTGGCGGCAAGCAGCACCGTGTCACCGCGGGCGAGTGGCTGCTGGTCGACCGTCTCGCGCTCGACGAGGGCGCGACGTTCAATCCCGAGGTGCTGCTCATTGGCGGCGACGGGACGACCGACCTTGCGCCGACCGCTGCCGTCACGGCGCGCGTCCTCTCGCACGAGAAGGGCGAGAAGATCCGCATCGGCAAGGTCAAGCGGCGCAAGAACTACCGCCGTCACAACGGCTTCCGGGCCAGCCTCACCAAGATTCAGATCGAGACCATTGGCGGCGCCGCTGCGGCGAAGCCTAAGGCTGCTGCGAAGAAGGTGGCCGTGGCCGCCGACGCGTCGGCTGTCGAGAACACGGAGGCTCAGAGTGGCGAGTAAAAAAGGCGTAGGCTCGTCGCGCAACGGTCGCGACTCGAAGCCGAAGTTCCTCGGCGTCAAGATGTTTGACGGTCAGCCCGTGATCCCGGGCATGATCATCGTCCGCCAGCGCGGCACCCGCTTCTATCCGGGCGATGGTGTCGGCATGGGGCGCGACCACACGCTCTTCGCGATGACCGTGGGTCAGGTTGCGTTCAAGCGGAGCGGCGAGCGCCGCTTCGTGACGGTCGTCCCGAACTAGGTCCCTGTGTTCCACGACCGGGCCCGCATCCATGTGCTGGCCGGTCGCGGGGGCGATGGCAGCCTCAGCTTCCGGCGGGAGAAGTTCGTTCCCAAGGGCGGCCCTGACGGCGGCGACGGCGGCAAGGGCGGCGACATCGCTCTCGTGGCCGATGCGATGCTGCGCGACCTTTCGAGCATCCGTCCGAACCAGTGGATCCGCTCCGGCAAGGGTGAGCCGGGCCACGGCGCACGCAAGCACGGTGCCGACGGCGAGGGCGTTGCGCTGCGCGTGCCGGTCGGCACGCAGGTGGTCGCCGACGACGGCCAGGTGATCGCCGACCTCGCCCACGACGGCGCCCGCGTCGTCATCGCGCGCGGTGGCGGGGGAGGGCGCGGCAACACGCACTTCTCGACGCCCGTGCGCCAGGCGCCCCGCTTCGCCGAGACGGGCCTTGGTGGCGACGAGCTCGATGTCGAGCTGCGGCTCAAGCTGATCGCCGACGCCGCGCTCGTCGGTCTGCCGAACGCCGGCAAGTCCTCGCTGATCCGCCGCATCTCGAACGCCACGCCCAAGGTCGCCGACTACCCCTTCACGACGCTCGCGCCCGTGCTTGGCACGGTCGAGGCGCCCGACGGCGCCCAGCTCGTCGTCGCGGACGTGCCGGGTCTGATCGAGGGCGCCAGCGAGGGCATCGGCCTCGGGCACGAGTTCCTGGCCCACCTCGAGCGGGCGCGCCTGCTGGTGCACGTGATCGACGCCGCAGCCGCCGACCCGGCCGAGCAGTGGCGCACCATCGACAACGAGCTGCACCTCTACGGCGCTGGCCTCGACGAGCGGCTGCAGGTGGTGGTGCTCAACAAGAGCGACCTGATGCCGGAGACGCCGACGCTCGACATCAAGGACAAGCGCATCCTGCGCGTCTTCTCCGTGTCCTGCGCCACCGGCGCAGGCATCGAGCAGTTCAAGCGGGCGCTCTTCGAGCTGTGCCCCGCCGCAGTGCTGCCCGTGCGCGAGGAGGGCGAGCTCGACCTGGTCGACTACCTGGTGTACCGCCCCAAGCCGAGCCGCAAGGCCAACTATCGCGTGCTCCGCACCGACCGTGGGTTCCGCGTTGCCGGAACCCCACCGACCGACCCCGAGGAGCTAGAGGCAGCGCTCCGCGCCGCCGGTGTCCGCAAGGGCGACGACATCTTTATCGGGGAAGAGGAACTGCAATGGGCATGACAACCGGACTTCTGGGTGGCGCGTTTGACCCGCCGCACCTCGGCCACGTGACACTGGCGCAGGCCGCGATGGTGCATTTCGAGCTGGCACGCCTCGTCGTCGTGCCGGTCGGCAATCCGCCCCACAAGGAGGTCGTGCTGGCAGCCGAGACACGCTTCCGCCTGGCGCACGCTGCCTTCCGCGACATGCCGCGCGTCGTGTTCAGCCGCATCGACATGGAGCGCAACGGCTTGGCCTACACCGTCGAGACCGTGAAGTACGCCGAGAAGGAGTGGCAGGACGTCATCTTCCTGATCGGTGCCGACCAGTTCCTCTCCTTCCTCGACTGGAAGGAGCCGGACGAGATCCTGGAGCATGCGCGCCTCGGTGTCGCAACGCGCCCGGGATACCCCGAGAAGAAGGTGAAAGCAGTGCTGAAGAAGCTGCAGCGGCCCGAGCGGGTCGAGCTGTTCGAGATCCCGGAGCTGCCCATCTCGTCCACCGAGATCCGCCGCCGGATCCCCCTCGATGAGCCGTGGGAGCAGATGGTGCCGACTGCGGTCGCCGATGTGATCGACGAGCTGGGGCTGTACCTTGGCTGAGCCCAAGTACAGCAAGCGCGCCCGCAAGGACGCCGCCGCGCTCGTTGCCTCCGCCGCTGCTGCCGTGACCGCCTCGCTCGCCCTCAAGGGGCAGACGAAGGAGATCAAGCAGGCCGACCCCGCCGATGTCCTCCGCTGGGCCCTGCGCATCGCGCAGCTCGCCGACGACAAGCTTGCCGAGGACGTCGTGCTGCTGGACATGCGCGAGTTCTGCTCGTTCACCGACTACTTCCTGATCGCCACCGGGCGCAACACCCGCCAGGTGAAGGGCATCTACGACGAGGTTCTGCTCAAGATGAGGCAGGAGTCGCGGCTGTTCGCGCGCGGCGTCGCGGGCGAGACCGAGGCCGACTGGATCGTCATCGACTTCATCGACATCGTCGTGCACGTCATGACGCCCGAGCAGCGCACGTTCTACCGGCTCGAGGAGCTGTGGAGCGATGTGCCGCGCGTGGCGGTCGAGCTGCGCGAGCGTCCGGCCGCCGTGGACGGCGACGACGCCGGCGACACGGACGACGACTTCTAGAGCCCGGCTGCCTCGGCGTCCTGGCGCTGCCAGGTGGCGCTGAGCTCGGCCACGTAGCCGCGGACGTCGGTGACGCCCCGTGCCTCGGCGCTGATGTGCGCCACGGCCGTGACGAGCGAGGCGATGTCGGCGGCGGTGGTGCCGATGCCGATGCTGGCGCGGACAGCGCCAGGGATCGAGATGTCCTCGCCACGATCGATGCAGCCGAACAGCCCCTCGGCGTGCGTCGGGTCGATGCCGAGCAGGTGGGCGACGAGCGGGTGCGCGCAGAACGAGCCGGCGCGGACGGCGATCGCCCAGTCGTCGGCGAGGCTGCGGCCCAGCGCGTGCGACTCGACGCCCTCGACGATGAAGGTGGCGACGCCGACACGATCGGTGGCGTCCGGCCAGAGGCGCAGCAGCTTGACGCCCTCCAGCGAGTCGAGGCGGCTCCAGAGCCGGTGGGCGAGGCTCACCTCGGCGGCGGCGATGCGATCCATGCCGACCGCGCAGAGCGCATCGCAGGCGGCGCCGAGCGCGATCGCACCGACCAGGTTCGGCGTGCCGGCCTCGAAGCGGCCCGGCGTCGAGCCCCAGGCGACGTCATCGAGCGTGACCAGGCGCACCGCGCCACCGCCCTTGAGCAGTGGCACGCCCTCCTCGACCGCCTCGTTGCGGACGATCAGGGCGCCCGTGCCAAACGGCGCGTAGACCTTGTGCCCGGAGAAGGCGAGGAAGTCGACGTCGAGTCCGGTCAGATCGATGCGGCGATGCGGCGCGAGCTGGGCGGCGTCAACGAAGATCAGGGCGCCGTAGCGGTGGGCGAGGCGCGTCAGCTCGGCGATCGGCGTCACCTCGCCGGTGACGTTGGAGGCGCCGGTCACGGCGAGCAGGCTGTACGGCGCGCCCGCGGCGGCGGCGGCGGCCAGCGACTCCTCGACCCCGGCAACGAAGCCGGCGAGCGTGCTCGTCCACGGCAGGTAGTCCACCGTGTGGGCGCGCCAGGGCAGCAGGTTCGCGTGGTGCTCGGCGGGAGAGCAGAGGATGCGGGAGCCCTCGGGCAGCGCCACGGCGAGCAGGTTTGCCGCCTCGGTGGTGTTGCGCACGAAGACGACGGAGTGGTCGGCCGGGCAGGCGACGAAGCGCTCGACGGAGGCGCGGGCTTGCTCGTACGCCTCGGTCGAGCGGGCGCTGCGCAGGCCGCCACCGCGATGCACGCTGGCGTACCAGGGGATGAAGCGATTCACGGCATCGAGCGTCACCTGCAGGGCAGGCGTCGTCGCGGCGTAGTCCAGGTTGATCTCGTCCACGCCCTCCTTCGGCCGCACGAGCGGCAGGAGCGAGTAGACGGCGCGGGCCTCGTCGGTCACAGGGAGCTGCCGCGCATCAGATCGCGTAGTCCTCGACGGCCGTCCAGGTGCCGCCGCGGGTCGTGAACGGCGTCTCGTGCGGAGCGTCGCCGGCGCGCTGCTCGAGGCTTGCCACGCGCTCCATCACCGAGCGCAACGTCTGCGCGATCACGTCGGGCTGATCGCCGTGCTCGAGGTTGGGGGCGTGGCCCTTGCTCCACGCGCGCTTGACGATCTCGCCCGGCACACCCACGACGACGACGTCGGCCGGAACATCCTTGACCACGACCGAGTTGGCGCCGATCCGGCTGCCCTCGCCGACCGTGATGCCGCCCAGCACCTTCGCGCCGGCACCAACCACGACCCGGTCGCCGAGAGTGGGGTGGCGCTTACCCTTGCTCAGGCTCGTGCCACCCAGCGTGACACCGTGGTACAGCGTGACGTCGGCGCCGATCTCGGCCGTCTCGCCGATCACGACGCCGGTGCCGTGATCGATGAACAGGCGCGGGCCGATGGTGGCGGCAGGGTGGATGTCGATGCCCGTGAGCACGCGTGCCCACTGCGCGAGCACGCGGGCGGGCAGCTTCAGGCCAAGGTGCCAGAGGCGGTTGGCGATGCGGTGCGCCCAGAGCGCCCAGAGGCCCGGGTAGCAGAGGATGACCTCGAGCGCGCTGCGCGCGGCCGGATCACGCTCCATGACTGCCTTGATGTCGCCCCGCATCGCCGCTCCTCGTGCGTCAGTCGACCAGGTCGGCGTAGAGCACGCTGCTGAGGTAGCGCTCGCCGAAGGACGCGATGATCACGACGACCAGCTTGCCCTTGTTCTCGGGGCGCTTCGCAACCTCTTCGGCGGCCCAGAGCGCCGCGCCGGATGAGATGCCGACGAGGAGGCCCTCGGTCTTCGCGATGCCGCGCGCCGTGGTCAGTGCTGCCTCGTTCGGGACGCGCACGACCTCGTCGTAGACGTCGGTGTTGAGCACGCCCGGGACGAAGCCGGCGCCGATGCCCTGGATCGGGTGCGGGCCCTTCTCGCCGCCGGAGAGCACGGGGGAGGCGTCCGGCTCGACCGCGACGACGTGGAAGCTCGGCTTCCTGGCCTTGATCGCCTCGCCGACGCCGGTGATCGTGCCGCCGGTGCCGATGCCGGAGATGAGGATGTCGCACTCGCCGTCGGTGTCGCGCCAGATCTCCTCGGCCGTCGTGGCGCGGTGGATCGCCGGGTTGGCCGGATTCTCGAACTGCTGCGGGATCAGGTAGCGCGCGTCGGCCGCTGCCATCTCCTGCGCCTTGCGGATCGCGCCGCCCATGCCCTCGGGGCCGGGGGTGAGGATGAGATCGGCACCGTAGGCGCGGAGCAGCATGCGGCGCTCCTTGCTCATCGTCTCCGGCATCACCAGGGCGCACTTGTAGCCGCGCGCCGCGCACACGAAGGCGAGGGCGATGCCCGTGTTGCCGCTCGTCGGCTCCAGGATGATCGTGTCGGGCTTGATCTGCCCGGCCTGCTCGGCTGCGTCGATCATCGCCACGCCGATCCGATCCTTCACGCTGTGCGAGGGGTTCTGGTACTCGAGCTTGGCGACGACGTTCGCGCCGGTGCGCTCGGAGATGCCGCGCAGGCGGACGAGCGGGGTGTTGCCTACGAGCTCGGTGACATCGTTTGCGATCTTCATCGATCCCCCAGCGGCCGGCGCGCCAGGCGCCCCGCGAGTCGGTGTGAAATGGAAAAGCTGCTGGC
>CANNRA010000129.1 GCA_947507735.1 Actinomycetota bacterium | reverse complement strand
TGAGGCACGCGGCCTGCACGCGATCGATGCCGACGAGACGACGCTGGTCGTGGCGACCTACCTGTGGCGCGACGATGCCGGCACGGGTGGCGATGGAGGGAGCGGCGGCGACTGGGTGCGTGCCGCCGAGCGGCGCTTCCCGCGCGAGCGGGCCAGCAGCGCCGCGAGCTAGACGGCTCGGCGGCTAGGCGGCCGAGAGCGTCGAGCGCTGCAGCTCGGCGCAGAGGTCGCGCGCGATGTCGACGAAGGTGCGCGCTGCCCCGGAGCGGTAGCGGTCGCGATGCCAGGCCACGCCGATCAGCCGCGGCGGCAGCTGGCTCGCCATGTCGATCACGCGGATCGACTCGTCGCTGGCGTCGACAGTGAGCAGCGGCACCAGGGCGCAGCCGTGGCCGGCCGAGGCGAGGCCCTGCACCGTGCCGTTGTCGTCCGAGCGAAAGACGACGTTGGGCTGCACGCCGTGCGCCTGCAGAGCGCCCTCGAGGGCGGTCTGGCTACGGCACTGGCGGAAGGCGATCAGCTGCAGACCCTCGAGATCGCGCACCGTGATGCGGCCGCTACGGCCGACGGGTGAGGCGGCCTCGACGACGAGCACGTACGGGTCGGCGAGCACCTGCAGCGCCTCGAAGGGGCCGGCGTCGATCGGGAGCATCGTGAAGGCGAGATCGAGCTCGCCGCGCTCCACCAGCTCGAGCAGGTCCTCGTCGTTGTGCGTCTCGATCAGCTGGACGCGAACGTCGGGCAGCTCCTCGTGGAAGCGGCGGATGACGTGCGGCAGGATGCGCGAGCCGACCGACTGGAACGTGCCGACGCGCAGCGTGCCAAAGGTGCCTGCGGCAAGCGCGGCGACGTCGGCCTGGGCAGCGGCGAGGCGGGCCATGATCGCGTGCGCGTGGCGCAGCAGCACCTCGCCGGCCTCCGTCAGCGAGACGGGCTTGGGGCCACCGGGCCGCTCGACGAGCTTCTGCCCGACGATGCGCTCGAGCATCTGGATCTGCTGGCTGACCGCCGACTGGGTGTAGCCGAGCCGGGCGGCGGCGCGACCGAACGACGCCGACTGTGCGACGGCCTCCAGGGCGGCGAAATGCCGCAATTCAACGCCAAGCCAGCGATCAGGCTCCATGATGGAAAGGAATGGTAGCCGCGCCTGGCGCTAATCGGCTGGACAGGCGACAATGCGCACATGGCAGCCCTCGCACGCAATACAGCGCTCGTCCGTGTCTACCGCGTCCCGCACTCGACGAACGTCGTGCGCATCGCTCTCGCCTGCGGCCTGAAGGGCGTTGCGGTGGCGTGGATCGACGTCGACCCGGCCGACCGCAGCGAGGTCGTCCGCGTCAGCGGGCAGCCGCTCGTGCCGGTGCTCCTCGCCGGTGACGGCGAGGCCGGGGCAGCCGGCACCGAGATCCTCACCGACTCGCCGCGGATCCTGGACTGGCTGGAGGAGCGCTTCCCGGAGCCGTCCCTCCTGCCGGACACGGCCGACCCGCATGCACGCGCCGCCGTCGCGGTGTTCTGCGACTGGTTCAACCGCGTCTGGAAGCTCGCGCCGAACGCGATCGACGCCGAGGAGGCGAAGGCGGCCCGCGGCGAGGCCGTGGACACGGCGGCAATCGCCGCCTGGTCACAGGAGCTGCGCGCGTCGCTCGACCTGTTCGAGGGCCTGCTCGCCGGCGGCGACTACCTCTTCGGCGACACGCCGACCCTCGCCGATGTGACGGCCTGGCCGTTTCTGCTGTACCCGGTGCTCGGCGTACCGGCCGCCGACACCGACCGCTTCCACCACATCCTGGTCGAGCACCTGCCGCTCGGCGACGGCTATCCGCGCCTGCGGGCCTGGGTGCGGCGCGTCGCCGCGCTGCCGCTCGCCTAGAGGTCGCAGCGGCCCGCGCGGGCCGCTACTCGCGCCACTCGAGGAAGCACTCGCGCTCGCCCAGCTCGATGCCGGGCGGGAGGTGCCGCTCGACCAGCTCGCGCAGCTCGCCCTCGACCGGCCAGACGCCGTCCCACGGGTGGACGCCCGTCTCGCCGATGACCTCGCGCACCGCGTCGGTGGTGATGCCGCGCAGCCGCTCCTCGAAGGCCGGCTCGTCGGCGCCCTCGTCGAAGCCGGCGAGCACCCAGGAGCGGCCGAGCATCACGACGTACCCGATCCGAGCAGGTCGCGACGCAGCTCCTTGATCTCATCGCGCAGCTTCGCGGCGTACTCGAAGCGCAGCTCCTCGGCGGCGGCGCGCATCTCCTCCTCGAGCGTCACGAGCATCTTCTGCAGCTCGGTCTGCGTCATGCCCTCGATCTTCTTGGCGCTGCGGCGGCGCCCCGGCACGGTGGGCGAGTCGAGCTGCAGCATCTCGGCGATGTCGCTGACCGTCTTGATGATGGCCTGGGGCACGATGCCGTGCTCGACGTTGTAGGCGAGCTGCGTCTCGCGGCGACGGTTCGTCTCCTCGAGGGCGCCGTTGATCGCGTCCGTCATTCTGTCGGCATAGAGGAGCACCTTGCCGTCGATGTTACGGGCGGCGCGGCCGATCGTCTGGATGAGGGCGGTCTTGCCGCGCAGGAAGCCCTCCTTGTCGGCGTCGAGCACCGCGACGAGCGAGACCTCCGGCAGGTCGAGGCCCTCGCGCAGCAGGTTGACGCCCACCAGCACGTCGTACTCGCCGAGACGCAGCGCGCGGATGATCTGGATGCGCTCCAGCGTGTCGATCTCGCTGTGCAGGTAGCGCGCCTTGACCCCGGCTTCGAGCAGGTAGTCGGAGAGATCCTCGGCCATCTTCTTGGTCAGCGTCGTGACGAGGACGCGCTCGCTCTTCGCCTCGCGCTCGCGGATCTCGCCCAGCAGGTTGTCGATCTGGTTCAGCGTCGGGCGGATCTCGACGATCGGATCGACGATGCCGGTGGGCCGGATCAGCTGCTCGGTGATCGCCGTCGAGTGACGCAGCTCGTAGGCGCCCGGCGTGGCCGAGACGAAGACGACCTGGTTCACGCGCGTCAGGAACTCGTCGAAGCGCAGGGGCCGGTTGTCGAGCGCCGAGGGCAGGCGGAAGCCGTAGTCGGCGAGCGTCTGCTTGCGCGAGCGGTCACCCTCGTGCATGCCGCCGATCTGCGGCACCGTCTGGTGGCTCTCGTCGATGAAGCAGATGAAGTCGGAGGGGAAGTAGTCGAGCAGCGTGTACGGCGCCGAGCCGGGCGGCCGGCCCTCCATGTGGCGCGAGTAGTTCTCGATGCCGTTGCAGTAGCCAAGCTCCCGCAGCATCTCCAGGTCGTACTCGGTGCGCTGGCGCACGCGGTGCGCCTCCAGCATCTGGCCGCTCTCCTCGAAGAAGCGGACGCGCTCCTCCAGCTCGGCACGGATCGTCTGCACCGCCAGGTCGACCGTCGGCTTCGAGACGACGTACTGGGTGGCCGGAAACACCGTGAGGTCGTCGACGCGGGAGAACAGCTCGCCGGTGAGCGGGTCGAAGTGGCTGATCTGCTCGATCTCGTCGCCGAAGAGGCTGATGCGGTAGGCCGTCTCGCTGAAGGCGGGCTGCAGCTCGATCACGTCGCCGCGGACGCGGAAGCGGCCGCGACCCAGCACGGTGTCGTTGCGCACGTACTGGATGTCGACGAGCTTGCGCAGCAGCACGTCGCGGTTGTGCTCGTCGCCGACGGCGAGGTGGATCATCCGCAGCGCGTACTCGTCGGGCGAGCCGAGGCCGTAGATGCAGCTGACCGAGGCGACGATGATCACGTCGCGGCGGGTGAGCAGCGACGAGGTGGCAGCGTGGCGCAGCCGGTCGATGTCGTCGTTGCGCGAGCTGTCCTTCTCGATGTAGAGGTCGGCCTGCGGGACGTACGCCTCGGGCTGGAAGTAGTCGTAGTAGCTGACGAAGTACTCGACCGCGTTGTGCGGGAAGAACTCGCGGAACTCGTTGCAGAGCTGCGCGGCCAGCGTCTTGTTGTGGGCGATGATCAGGGCCGGGCGGCCGGTCTGCTCGATCGTCCAGGCCATCGTCGCCGTCTTGCCGGTGCCGGTGGCTCCGAGCAGCGTCTGGAAGCGCTCGCCGCGCTCGAGGCCGGCGCTCAGCTCGGCGATCGCCTTCGGCTGGTCGCCGGTCGGGCGGTACTGGGTGGTTGTGAGCAGCTCGGGCACAGGAGGTGAGATCGTATCGAACGTGTGTACGCCGGGACAGGTCTGGCGTGGCCCCGTCCCGTAGGATCGCGCGCATGACTGCTCTCCCCGGCCCCCTCGTCTCCACCGCCTGGCTCGCCGAGCACCTCGGCGACCCCTCCGTCCGCGTCTTCGACTGCACCGTGCGCGTCGACCCGACCCCCGACTCGCTGCGCTTCCCCAGCGGCCGCCCGCTCTACGACGCCGGCCACATCCCCGGCGCAGCCTTCGCCGACCTGACGACCGGCCTCAACCTCCACGACGAGGGCGCGAACTGGTTCACGCTGCCCACGCCCGACGCGCTCGCGCACGAGGCCGGGGCGCTCGGCATCGGCGACGGCCACACCATCGTGCTCTACGACCAGACCTCGACGATGTGGGCAGCGCGCCTCTGGTGGCAGCTGCGCCTGCTCGGCCTCGACGCGCTCGTGCTCGACGGCGGCTTCACCAAGTGGGTGGCCGAAGGCCGGCCGACCAGCAGCGAGCTCGCCACCCACCCGGCCGCCACGCTCACCCCTGCCCTGCGCCCCGAGCTGCTCGCCACGAAGGCCGACGTCGTCGGCATCGTCGAGGGCGGCGGCGCCTGCCTGCTCAACGCGGTCAGCCGCGCCCAGCACGACGGCAGCGCGCCGCAGCACGCGGGGCGCCCCGGCCACATCCCCGGCAGCGTCAACGTGCCGTTCGACGCGGTGCTCGACCCGGCGACCAACGCGTACCTGCCGCCGACGCGGCTGCGCGAGGTCTTCGCTGCCGGCGGCGTCCACCCCGGCGAGCGCGTCGTCACCTACTGCGGCGGTGCGATCGCAGCGTCCAGCGCTGCGCTGGCGCTCGCGCTCGCAGGCGTCGACGAGGTCGCGGTGTACGACGGCTCGCTGCGCGAGTGGTGCGCCGACCCGACGCTGCCGCTCGTCGTCGCCTCCTCCTGAGCCAGGGCGCGACGGGCGCTAGGCTCGTGCCACGATGACGACCTCCTCCCATGACGCCCTCGCGATCGCCCGCGAGCTCGTGCCAGCGCTCGCCGCCGACGCGGCTGCCCGCGACCTCGAGCGGCGCTTCCCCCACGCCGAGCTCGCGCTGGTCAAGCGCAGCGGCCTGCTCGCGCTGCTTGTCCCGACCAGCGCAGGCGGCCTCGGCGGCACGCCCGGCGACCTGATCCGCACCACCGGCATCCTCGCCGAGGGCGACCCGAGCATCGCCCAGATGCTGATCACGCACCACTCCGGCGTGGAGCTGCTGAACAAGCTCGTCCCCGACGCGGTGCGCAAGCCGTACTACGCGCGCATCGTTGCCGGCGAGCTGATGCTGACCAACGCCTTCAGCGAGGTCGGCACGAAGACGATCTTCGAGTACAGGGTGCGCATGTCGCCTGCCGGCGACGGTGGCTGGCGGATCAACGGCCCCAAGGCCTACTGCACCGGCTCGCTCGGCGGCGAGGCGCTCTACGGCCTCGCGATCACCGACGAGGCGACGCCACAGCCGCTCGTCTTCCTGATCGAGACCGACGCGCCCGGCGTCGTCATCCACGACGACTGGACCGGCATGGGCCAGCGCACCACGGCCAGCGGCACGATCGAGTTCACCGACGCGTACGTCCCGGCCGAGCATGCGATCTCGCCGGTCGCGCTCGGGCCGACGCTCGACAACTTCTTCGGAACGATGGGCCAGGCGATGATGAGCGCCCACAGTACCGGCATCGCCAAGGCCGCCCTGGCCGACGCGATCGCCTACGTGCGCACCAGGGCCCGCGCCTGGCCGCACTCCGGCGTCGAGCGCGCCGCCGAGGATCCCTACGTGCAGCTGCGCATCGGCGAGCTGCACGCGCAGGTCGAGTCGGCGGACGCCCTCGTCGAGCGGGCGATCCAGCGGATCGAGGCGGCGCAGGCGAACCTGACGCTCGAGACGCGCGTGGCCGCGTCGCTCGCCGTCGCCGTCGCCAAGAAGCGCTCCACCGAGGTCGTGCTCGAGGTCTGCGAGCGCCTCTTCGAGGTGTGCAGCGCCGGCGCCACCGTCGCCAAGTACAACTTCGACCGGCACTGGCGCAACGCCCGCACGCTGACGCTGCACGACCCGGTGGACTACAAGTCGAAGCTGATCGGCGACTGGCTGCTCACCGACACCGCACCCCCGATCTCGTCCCACACGCCGTGAACCGCGCCCTGGTGGAGCGGTTCGCCGCCCTGCATGCCGCGGGCGACACGGCCGGGATCGCTGCGCTGCTCGCACCGGGCGCCGTCATGCAGACCACGCTCTCCGCGCTGGACGCGACCGGTGCCCGCGAGGTCGAGGAGCTGCTGGCGACGACGCTGCAGCTCTGGGGCGACCGGCACGAGACCGTGCTCGCGGTGCTGGCCGACGCGGAGTCAGGCGGGGTCGAGAGCACCGTGCGCGGCACGACGGCAGCGGGCGCGCCGGCCGAGGTCGGAGTCGTCACCGCGCTTGGCCTCGCGGACGGCCAGATCACCTCGATCCGCGTCTACTGCGACACGACCCCTTTCAGCGCATGAGCGAGGCCACGACCGTCACCGCCCGCCGCGCCCTGATCGAGCGCTACTTCGCCCTGGTCGGCGCGGGCGAGATCGACGCCGTGGTTGCCTGC
>CANNRA010000128.1 GCA_947507735.1 Actinomycetota bacterium | reverse complement strand
TACCCCTATCTGAGCGGCCGCCGGAACCTCGAGCTGTTCGCCGCCTTCGACGGTGGCGACGCCGCAGCCCGGATCGACGAGTCGCTCGAGCTCGTCGAACTCTCGGGCCGGGCGAAGGACAGGGTCGGCGGCTACTCGCAGGGGATGCGCCAGCGCCTCGGCCTTGCTGCCTCGCTGATCCGAGACCCGAAGCTGCTCGTCATCGACGAGCCGACCAACGGCCTCGACCCGGCCGGCATCCGCGACATGCGCGGCATCATTCGCGGCCTCTCCGAGCTAGGCATGACGATCTTCCTCTCCAGCCACCTGCTCGCCGAGATCGAGGAGATCTGCACGCGCGTCGCCATCATCCGCTCCGGCAGGATCGTCTACGAGGGAGCGATCGACGAGATCCAGGCGGCCAGCGAGAACCGCTACCGCGTCAGGACGAGCGACGCCGCTGTCGCCGAGAGCGTCCTCGCCGCGACGGCCGGAGTTACGGCGGTCGAGCGTGACGGTGACGAGATCGCATTCATGGCGGGTGAACCGACCGTGCTCGACGCCTCACGCGCGCTCGTCGCGGCCGGCCTCGGGATCGCCTCGCTCGTCCCCGAAGGCGCGACGCTTGAGCACCTCTTCTTCGAGCTGACCGAGAGCCAGCCCGGCGGATCGGAGCCGATCTCGTGAGGCCGACGACCCTGAACGTCTTCGGCTGGGAACTGCGCAAGCTGCTCGCCCAGAAGCGCACCTACATCGGCATCGGAGCCGCCGCGCTGCTGCCCACGATGTTCGTCATCGTGATGGCCCTCCAGAAGGGCGGCCCCTACGACGCGCCACTCGGCCCGAACCTCCGCCACACCGGCATGGCCCTCCCGCTGGTCGTCCTCAACTTCGCCTCCCGGTTCGGCGCCCAGCTCGTCACCGCACTCGTCGCCGGCGACATTGTCGCCACCGAGCACGCAACCGGAACGCTGAAGATGATCCTCACGCGGTCGCTGCGCCGCAGCCAGATCATCACCGGCAAGACGCTCGCCACCGCCGCCTACACGATCGCGATCGTCCTCGCACTGCTCGCAGCCGGCCTGATCGGCGGAATCGCCGCCTGGGGCTTCAACCCGCTCGTCGACCTCAGCGGACACACCATGACCGCGGCCGCAGCGCTCGGCAACACCTTCGCCGCGCTCGGCCTCTTCACCGCGCCGCTCCTCGCGATCGCGGCGTTCGGCATCTTCCTCTCGATCGTCACCCGCAACAGCGCCGCGGCGATCGTCGGCACACTCGTCTACGAACTCGCGCAAGAGGCAATCGGCGGCCTCGTCCACGTCCACGTCATCAAGACCTACGTGCTCTCCGCCCAGTTCGACGCCTGGCACGGCCTCTTCCACACACCGACCGACTGGACACAAGTGACCCGATCGCTCTGGGTGTCCGCGATCTACGCCGCGATCCCGCTCGCCGCCGGCTACTGGGCGTTCGCCCGCAGACAGGTCGCCGGAGACTAGTCTCCGCCCAGATGAACACGACCATCCTCTTCCTGGCGGCGTTCTTCGCGAGCGCCGTCGAGATGGTCGAGGCGCTCACGATCGTGCTGGCGGTCGGCGTGACGCGCGGCTGGCGCTCGACCATGGTCGGCGTCGGCGCCGCGACGCTCGCGCTGGCGGCGATCATCGGGTCGCTCGGCCCGGCCCTGACGCTACTGCCGCTCAACGCGTTCCGGCTCGTGGTCGGCGGACTGCTGCTCGTCTTCGGGCTGCAGTGGCTGCGCAAGGCGATCCTCCGCGCCAGCGGCTTCAAGGCGCTGCACGACGAGGACGCCATCTTCGCGCGCGAGCTCGCCGGGGCGCGCAGCGCGGCGAGGGACGACCGCGCCGGCCTCGACTGGTACTCGTTCACGCTCTCGTTCAAGGGTGTCTTCCTGGAGGGGCTCGAAGTGGCGTTCATCGTGATCACCTTCGGCGGCAGCCGGGGCGGGATCCCGCTCGCTTCGGTCGCGGCGGCCAGCGCGCTCGTGATCGTCGCCGTCGCCGGCGTGCTGCTGCGGGCACCGCTCAGCCGCGTGCCCGAGAACACCCTGAAGTTCGGGGTCGGCGTGATGCTCACGTCGTTCGGCATCTTCTGGGGCAGCGAGGGCGCCGGGGCGCACTGGCCAGGCGGCGAGATCGCCTACCTCGTGATCCTCGCCTTCGTGCTCGGCGTCGCCCTGCTCGCGGTGCGCTGGCTTCAGCGCGAGCACGCGCACCTCGCATGGACTCCGGCTCCCGTTCCCGGGGAGGCGGGCGGCGAGGCGTGAAGATCGTCGTCGCCATCGGCCGCTTCTGGTGGGACTTCGTCGTCGGCGACGACTGGCGGGTCGCCGCGGGCGTCGTCGGCGCACTGGGCGGCGTCGCGCTGCTCGCCCACTGGCAGATCACAGCCTGGTGGGTCGCTCCCGTCGCTGTCGTTCTCCTGCTTACGCTCTCGCTGCGCCGCGCGATTCGCGCCGCGCAACCGAGGTAGGTACGAGTCAACCGCCTCGACGGTTCCCGGAGTCGGGGGCTCCGACGCTGTTATCGACATCGGGAGGAGATTCGCGACGCCATGAGCCCTTCCCGGCTCTCGAAGGAAGCGATGTCCTCCCTTGTGACCGAGGACATCACAGTCGCTCATTTGTCCGACCTGAGCGCATAGCCAGCCGCACCCTCGGCCCACAGGTACAAGCCGTGCGCGACACGGAGCACCTTCGGCGATACGCCACGCGAACGCTCGAATAGGCATTGCTTGACCGTCGACCTCGACACCGGCTCACCGAGCGCAATCTCGCAACGCCGATGGATCTCCCTCGCACGCAGCGGCTGGTCAGACTCCGACAACGCTGTCTCCACCGCACGGTAGACGCGTCCCGCTCGTGCTTTCACCACCTCTGGAGCACGCCGCGCCAACGTCTGACCAAGTAGGTTCTCGCGGAGCTCCGTGTTACGCTGAATCTCAAGTACTAGTCGAGGGTTCGAAAGTGCCCCGTTTAGTTCCATAGCGTAGTACGAACGACAACGACGCCCCTGCAAAGGGGCGTCTTTTCATGACCGCTCGCTTGGCGAGGAGATGTGTCTCGTACGAACCCTCTGCTCGCCACTCGAGGCTTCGCCGGGTACGGCCGCCGAGTTCATTTGAATGGTGGCTAGCCCGAGGACGTCAGGGCGGTCTCGGCGGCGTATGGCAGGATGGCGGGCGATGCGCCGGTGCCTGATGTGGCTCCTCGTCGTGCCGCTCGCGGTCGCTGCATCGCAGTGCGCCCACTGGCTCGCGTACCGGCTCGCGGTTCCCGACGCCTCGCTGCGCTCGGCCGTGCTGGCCGAGTCCGGCCATGGCTACCTCGATCAGGCGCCGCTCGTCGCTGGTATCGGGATTGCGCTCGTCCTTGCGGTGCTCGCGGCGCGGGCAGCAAGCGCCGCGCGTGGCGAGCCTTCGTTGGGCAGCGTTGCCCGGTGGCCGTTCGCGCTGGTTCCGCTGTTCGGCTTTGTCGCTCAGGAGCACATCGAGCGTCTGGTGCACGACGGTGTTGTTCCGCTCCACACGTATGCGGATCGCTCGTTCCTGATCGGTGTCGCCCTGCAGGTGCCGTTCGGAGCTCTCGCGTACCTGCTCGCGCGTGTCCTGCTGACGGCCGCCCACCGTCTCGGGCGGGCGCTTGCCGGCTCGCCGGTCATCACGTGCGCGGGCGGGATGCCGGGCACGCGACCGGTCACCGCGTGCCCGGTGCGGCGTGCCTCGCCGCTGGCGCTCGACGGAGCGGGCCGTGCGCCGCCCGGTCTTCTCTGCTGCTGACTGATCGACGCCGCGGCGTATGCCCTCCACGATTCCGGCAGCCGTCTGGCTCGCCCGGTTGGTGACGGAGTTGGCCGCTGGCGCCACGATCGTCCATGTCCTTGTTGTAGGAAAGGAAGCTCTCAGATGAAGACAAAGCTCATTCCTGCGCTCCTCGCGACAGCGCTTGCCGCGCTCGTCGCGGCAGGAGTCGCGGCGGCGCACGTCAAGCTCGATCCGTTCAAGGCGCCGACCGGGAGCGACACGCGTTTCGCTGTCGTGGTGCCGTCGGAGGATCCGAAGTCGCCGACGGTGAAGATCACGGTGAAGATTCCGTCCGCGATCGTCGCGGCGTCGTTCGAGGCGAAGCCGGGCTGGAAGCGCACGGTGACGATCGAGACCCCCGCCAAGCCGATCGTGATGGACGGAGCCACCGTGAAGAGCCGGATCTCCTCGGTGACGTGGACGGCGACCGCGGGAGGCATTGCGCCCGGTGACTACGGCACGTTCGGGATTCTGGTGTCGGTGCCGGGGAAGGCCGGCTCGAAGCTCGTCTGGCCGACGGTTCAGACGTACGCGAACGGCACGACCGCGCGCTGGATCGGGCCGCCCGACGCCGATCAGCCGGCGCCGGTCGTGACCGTGATGCCGACCGATCCGGCCGCCGGGGCGTAGGCAGCCGGGCGGGCCGAAGCTGCCCGAGCGCGGAGGGCCGGCCGTCGCCGTTGCCGTACATCGGCGCGACGACGTCGGCCCTCCGCAGGTCGCGGCCGCTCAGTACGCGTCAGCCGTTGCTGTGGCGCCGCAGCAGCTGCCGTGACACAATAGGCGCTCATGCGTCGAGCCATCGCCTTCGCGGTCTGCCTGCCTCTGGCGCTCGCTGGGTCGTTTCCTGCGCACCAGATCGGTTACTTGCTGGCGTCCCCTGACGCGAAGGCAAGCGCGGAGCTGCTCGCGCAGACCGGCCACAGCTATCTCGACCAGGTGCCGCTGGTGCTCGGCGTCGCAGTCGCGCTGGCGCTCGCGGCGCTGGTCGGCGAGCTGGCACTCGCGCGTCGCGGTGATGGCATGACGCGCGTTCCCGTGTGGTCGCTCGCGCTCGTTGCGCCGGTCGGCTTCACGGTGCAGGAGCATGTCGAGCGGCTCATTCACGACGGGGCGTTCCCCTGGGACGCCGTGCTCGCTCCGAGCTTTCGCTACGGGCTCCTCCTGCAGATTCCGTTCGCGCTGCTCGCGTACGGAGTGGCGCGGTTCCTGCTTCGCGCCGCCGGCTCGTTGGGCAGGGCGCTCCACCAGAGCCCGCCGGCGGCCATCCTGCTGTCGGCTGCTTCCGGGTGGAGTGTCGTTCCGGCAACGCTGCACGCAGGCGTTGTCGCGCGCGGGCCTGTTCAGCGCGGCCCGCCCGTCCTCATCGTTCTCTGACAGCCAGGGCCGACATGATCGGCCCGCCCCGGTGCAACATGCGCGGGCGCTTGCGTGCGCGTGGCCGGTCGGTCGAGCCGACGTCCCGGCCGAGGTCGCCTCTGTCGACTCGCTCCATCGCGTCTCGCGGTGAGCGAAGCAAGGAGAAGGAGAGAGATGCGGAAGTCCATTCCGGCCCTGGCCGCTGCTGCGGTCGCGGTCGCCATATCCGTCACCAGTGTCGCGTCGGCTGCGCCGCGCGTGACCGATCCCGGCCTCACGGTGTTCACGAGCGCGGGCTGTGCGGCCTGTCACATCCTCGTCGCCGCGAAGGCCAAGGGCATGGTCGGCCCGAACCTCGACCAGCTGAAGCCGTCGACCGCCCGGGTCGCCGCGCAGGTCAAGAAGGGTGGTGGCGGGATGCCGTCGTACAAGAGCACCCTCAGCGCAGCGCAGATCAAGGCGGTCGCCTCGTTCGTCGCCAAGAACGCCGGGCGGAAGAAGTGATGGCGCGTCCGCAGAGCCGGACGCGCATGGTCGTGGCGGGAGTGGCGACGCTTGCCGCGCTCGCGGTTCCTGCGACTGCCTTCACGGCGCCGCTGCATGGCGGCGGCTGCAGTCCGAGCGGCACGCTCGTGACCAAGCAGGCGGAGTCGAAGAGCTTCACGTACACGCTCACCGTCGGGCCGGCCGAGACGATGGTCGGATCGGCCGCCGGGGCGAAGACGAAGGGTCTCGCCGACGCCGAGGTGATGGTCGGCGGCTCGATGGACATGCTGAAGGGCGCCACCAACCACCTGGAGGTGCACGTCTGCGGCATCAGGAGCCGGAAGGTCGTCGGCTCGCCCGTCGCCGGGATCTCGCTCGCCGACCTCACCGCCGGCACCTCGCTGGTCGTGCCCGTGATGGTGATGCAGAGCCTCGACGGCGGTGGCATGGACCGGCACTTCGGCAACAACGTGCCGCTCGTCGCCGGGCACCGCTATCGCGTGATCGTGACGATGCGCGGCGAGACGGCGGCGTTTGCCTTCGTCGGCCCCAAGGGCGGCAAGGCCGCCGCAGCCGACATGAAGATGAAGGGCTAGGCAGTCGACGTCATGCAGCGGGCGCGCAGTGCGAGCGGACGGACGAGGGTCGCGACCCGTCCCGGCCTTGCTCTGCGTGCCCTGCGCTCGCTCGTGCTCGCGGCCGTGACGGTTGCCGTCGGGGCCGGCGGTCACATGCTCGGCAACGGTTTCGCGCTTCCGCCGGTGACGGTGCTGCTCGCGACGGGCGGGTTGATTGCCGGGATCGGTGTCTTGCTCGGCGGGAGGGAATGGGGTGCCCGCTCGATCGTCGCTGCGCTCGTGCTGGGCCAGGTCGGCGTCCATCTGGGCGCATCGCTCTCGATGGCCGGCGGTGGCATGGGCGGATCGACGCTGCCGTCAGGCATAACCCTCCTCTGCCATCCTGGCGCAGCCGCGTCGGCTGTGGCCGGCACGCGTGGCGGAGGCACGGGTTCGCTCGCGCTCATGGTCACCGGGCACGCCGTGGCCAGTGCGATCTCGGCCTGGTGGTTGCGCCGCGGCGAGGCTGCAGCTTGGCGCAAGCTGCGCGCCGCCGCGCGCGCCGTCGGTCGTG
>CANNRA010000127.1 GCA_947507735.1 Actinomycetota bacterium | reverse complement strand
GGGTCGCGCCGCTCCCGCCAGTTGCCCAGCAGCCTGCCCGCGAGGCGCAGCGCCACCAGTGCGGCGGCGAAGGGGAGCAGGGCGTCCACGCGGCCAAGGGTACGGGTCGCCGCAGTGCCGCGAGCCTCTCCCGTGGCGGCGGCACCACCGACATTGTTCACGCTTGTCACAAACCGCCGCAATTCCGCAGCACACCTGCGGCTTGGCCCCCACCCGGGCAGGTACCCTCAAACTCGATGCCCGCCAAGCGCTATCTCATGACGCCGGGGCCCACCCCCGTGCCCCCGCAGGTGCTCGCCGCCATGGCTGAGCCCATGATCCACCACCGCGCCGCCGACTTCCGCAAGCACTACGGAGAGTGTCTGGCGCGCCTCAAGCAGGTGACCTGCACCGAGTCCGACGTGCTGCTGTTCACCGCATCGGGCACCGGAGCGTTCGAGAGCGCCGTCGTCAACCTCTGCGCCCCGGGTGAGCGCGTTGTTGCCGTCACCGCCGGCTCGTTCGGCGACCGCTGGGTCAAGCTGGCGCAGGCCTTTGGCGCCGACGTCGTGCAGCTGAAGTACGCCTGGGGCGAGACCCCGCAGGCTGCCGACCTCGAGGCGAAGCTCAAGGAGATCGGTGGAGCGCCCGTCGCCTTCGTCGTCCAGAGCGAGACCTCCACGGGCGTCGTCAGCGACATCGAGGCGTTCGCGAAGGTTGCGCAGGCGGCCGGCACGACGCTCGTCGTCGACGCCGTCTCGTCGCTCGCCGCCGTCCCGCTCGAGATGGACGCGTGGGGTGTCGACGTCGTCATCTCCGGCTCGCAGAAGGCGCTGATGACGCCGCCCGGCCTCGGCCTGGCCGCCGTGTCGCAGCGCGCCTTCGAGCACGCCTCGCGCGTCAAGCAGCCGCGCTTCTACTGGGACTGGGAGAAGACCCGCGCCGCGCAGGCGAAGGTCGACGCCCCGTTCACGCCGGCTGTCTCGCTCGTCATCGGCATGAACGTCGCGCTCGGGATGATCCTCGAGGAGGGCCTCGAGACCGCCTTCGACCGCCATGTCCGGCTCGGCCGCGCCACGCGCGCCGGCATCAAGGCGATGGGCCTGACGCTGTTCTCGCCCGACGAGGACCGCTCTGCCGTCGTCACCGCGGTCAACAGTCCCGCCGGCATCGACTCGGGCGATCTCAACAAGATCCTCAAGGACAAGTACGGCGTCACCATCGCTGGTGGCCAGGGCGACCTCAAGGGGAAGATCTTCCGCATCGGCCACATCGGCTGGTTCGACCTCTTCGACATCACGACGACGCTCACCGCGATCGAGATCGCGCTCGCAGAGCTCGGCGCCGACATTGTCCGGGGCACCGCTGTCAACGCGGCCGTCGCGGCCTTCCAGGCGTAAGTGATGGCAGCAGACAAGCCTCGCGTCCTCGTCCGCGAGAAGATCGCGGAGAGCGGCATCGACTTCCTGCGCGAGCGCTTCGACGTGGACGTCGACACGACGTCGCCGATCGAGGAGATCATCGGCCGCTACGACGGCATCGTCATCCGCTCGGCGACGAAGCTGACCGCCGAGCTGATCGAGCAGGCGACCAGCCTGAAGGTGATCGGCCGCGCCGGCGTCGGCGTCGACAACGTCGATGTGCCGGCCGCGACGCGCCACGGCATCGTCGTCGCGAACGCGCCCGAGTCGACGGTCGTCTCGGCCGCCGAGCACGCCGTCGCGCTGCTGCTGGCGCTCGCCCGCAACGTCCCGCAGGCCCACGCCGCCCTCAAGGAGGGCCGCTGGGAGCGCTCGAAGTGGGGCGGTGTCGAGGTCGCCGACAAGACGCTCGCCGTGCTCGGCTTCGGCCGCATCGGCCAGTACGTCGCCCGCGCCGCGCTCGGCCTCGGCATGAAGGTCGTCGCGTACGACCCGTTCGTCGGCAAGGAGCGCTTCAAGGAGCTCGGCGTCGAGCGCGTCGAGACGATCGACGAGGCCCTGCCGCTGGGCGACTTCATCAGCCTGCACATGCCGCTGATCCCGGACACGCGCCGCTCGATCAACGCCGAGGCGTTCGCCAAGATGAAGGACGGCGTCCGCATCGTCAATGCCGCTCGCGGCGAGCTGATCGACGAGGACGCGCTGATCGCTGCCGTCGAGTCTGGCAAGGTCGCTGGCGCTGCGCTCGACGTCTTCAGCAAGGAGCCGTACGACGGCCCGCTGCTGCAGGTCGCCAACATCATCGTCACGCCGCACCTCGCCGCCTCCACCGACGAGGCCCAGGATCGCGCCGGCGAGATCATCGCCCAGCAGGTTGCCGCTGCGCTCGAGGGCGGCGTCGTCTCGAACGCGGTCAACATTCCCGTCGTCGGCGCCGACGACCTGCGCCTGCTCGCGCCGTACGTGCCGCTCGCGCAGCAGCTCGGCCGGCTCGCCATCGAGCTCGCCGGCGGCCGCGCCGACGCCATCGCGCTCTCGTACCTCGGCGAGCTCGCCGAGCACGACACGCGCCTGCTCACGCTGGCGGCGCTCAACGGCGCCCTGCACGGCCGCGTCGACCAGCCCGTCAACTTCGTCAACGCCCAGCTCGTCGCGCGCGAGCGCGGCATCGCCGTCTCCGAGGAGAAGGGCAGCCGTGCCCGCTTCCAGCGCGAGCTGCGTGTCACCGTCACGGCTGACGGCAAGGAGTACGCGGTTGCCGGCACGACGGTCGGTGCCGACGACCGGCCCTGGCTATCGGGCGCGCTCGGCTTCAACCTCGAGATCGAGCTGGAGCAGCGCATGGCGTTCTTCCAGTACGCGGATCGGCCGGGCATCATCGGCTTCGTCGGCACGCTGTTCGGCGAGGCAGGCGTCAACATCGGCCAGATGGGCGTCTCGCGCAACGAGCAGGGCGGCCGCGCGCTGATGGCGCTGACGATCGACGGCGCCGTTCCGGATGCCCTCGTCGAGCGCTTCCATGCCGAGGGCTTCGAGGACGTGCGCTTCATCGAGCTCGCGTGACGCCGACGGCCCCTCCGGCATGACGGTGATTCTGCCCCTCCCCGAGCCGGTCGAGCGCGTCGCGCGCTGGCTGCGCGAGGCCGGGGCGGAGGCACGCATCGAGGAGTTCACGGCCGGCACCCCGACCGCGCAGGACGCGGCCAGCGCGATCGGCTGCCCGCTCGACCAGGTCGTCAAGTCGCTGCTCTTCGACTGCGGTGACCGCTTCGTGCTGGCGCTCGTGCCGGGCGACCGTCGCGCCGACCCGGCAAAGGTGGCGAAGGCCGCCAGCGTCGCGCGTGCCCGCGTGGCGAAGGGCGACCAGGTGCTGCAGATCACCGGCTTCGAGCCGGGCGCCGTCGCGCCCTTCCCGCTCAAGCGTGTCGATCTCGTCGTCGGCGAGAAGCTGCTGCTGCAGCACCACATCGTCTGGATCGGTGCGGGCTCCCAGCACCACATGGCAGGCCTCACGCCGCAGGAGCTGTTTCGCGTGGCACGGGCTGTTCCGGCCGACGTCGCGCAGAACCTCAGCTAGCCGCCCCCGCCGCCCCCGGCGCGTCGATACGATCCCTGCATGCTCGCGACCGAGAAGATCTGGATGAACGGCACCTTCGTGGACTGGGCAGACGCCAAGATCCACGTGGCGACCCACGGCCTGCACTACGGCACGGGCGTCTTCGAGGGCATCCGCGCCTACGACACGGCCCGCGGCCCCGCCGTCTTCCGCCTGCACGACCACATGAAGCGCCTGCATAACTCGGCGAAGCTGCTCTACATGGACATCCCGTACTCGGTGGACGAGCTCGTCCAGGCGACGTTCGACCTGCTCGTGGCGAACAAGATCGACGAGTGCTACATCCGGCCGATCGCCTACTTCGGCTACGGCGAGCTTGGCGTCGCCACGCGCGGCAACCCGGTCGATGTCGCCCTGCTCTGCTGGCCCTGGGGCCAGTACCTCGGCGAGGACGCGCTCGCGAAAGGCATCACCGCGAAGATCTCGTCCTGGCAGCGCATCGGGCCGAACGTCATCCCGCATGTCGCCAAGGCCACGGGCGTCTACATCAACTCGATGCTTGCCACGACCGAGGCGCACCGCGGCGGCTACCGCGAGGCGATCCTGCTCACCGAGCAGGGCTACGTCGCGGACGGCCCGGGCGAGAACATCTACATCGTCAAGGACGGCGTCATCTACACGCCCGACCTGCAGGCGTCGATCCTGCCCGGCATCACGCGCCACTCGATCACGAGGATTGCGCGCGACCTCGGCTACGAGTTCGTCGAGAAGAACCTGATCCGCACCGACCTCTATCTCGCCGACGAGATCTTCATGAGCGGCACCGCCGCCGAGGTGACGCCCCTGCGCGCCGTCGACGACATCGAGATCGGCGACCCGGGCCCGGTCACGCGCGCCATCCAGGCCGCGTACCTCGACACGGTCAAGGGCAAGCGGCCGGAGTACGACGCGTGGCTCGACTACGTGCCGGGCCGCAAGCGCGCGTGAGCAGCGCACCCCGCCAGATCGGGCTGAGCGCCGCCTACCTCGACGAGCGCGAGGAGCAGCTCGTCCTGGAGGTGCTCCGCTCCGGGCGCCTGTCGCTCGGCCCCTCGATCGACCGCTTCGAGGAGCAGTTCGCCGCCGCCGTCGGCGCGCCCTACGCCGCTGCCGTCTCGTCGGGCACCGCCGGTCTGCACCTGCTGTGCGTGCTCGCCGGACTCAAGCCCGGCGACGAGGCGATCACCTCGCCGTTCTCCTTCGCGGCGTCGGCTAACTGCTTCCTCTACGAGGGCGCGACGCCGGTCTTCGCCGACATCGACCCGAACACGCTGAACATGGATCCCGCCGCCGTCGAGGCAGCGATCACGCCGCGCACCAGGGCGATCGTCGCGGTGGACATCTTCGGCTACCCGTGCGAGCTGGCCGAGCTGCAGGCGATCGCCGACAAGCACGGCCTCGCCCTGATCGACGACTCCTGCGAGGCGCTCGGCTCGCTGTACAAGGGTAAGAACCTTGGCGCGCACGGCCAGGACGCCGTCTGGGCCTTCTACCCGAACAAGCAGATGACGACGGGCGAAGGCGGCATGGTCACGACCCACGACGAGCACACGTGGAAGATGATCAAGAGCCTGCGCAACCAGGGACGCGCGGACGGCGGCGGCTGGCTCGATCACGCCTACCTCGGCTACAACTACCGCATCGACGACATCCGGGCGGCCATCGGTATCGGCCAGCTCGAGAAGCTCGATCGCATCCTCGGGCTGCGTGACGAGGTGGCGGAGCGCTATCACCAGCTGCTCGCCGGCATCGACGGCGTCGAGTTGCCCTGGCGCGACGACGCCGATCACAAGCGCTCGTGGTTCGTCTACGTCGTCAAGCTGGCGAAGGGCATCGACCGCGAGCAGGTGATAGCACACCTCGCTGCGGCCGGCGTCGCGACGTCCCGCTACCTGCCGTCGATCCACCTGCAGAGCTACATGCGGGAGCGCTTCGGCTTCGCCGAGGGCCTGTGCCCGATCAGCGAGGACGCGAGCAGCCGCACGCTCGCCGTGCCGTTCTACACCGGGCTCACCGCCGACGACCAGTCCTACGTGGCCGACGCCGTCCGCGCCGCCGTCGCCGCTGCGCACTAGCGCACGGGCTCCCGCAGCGACTGCAGTGATACTGCCCGGGTGAAGGGCCTGTCTCGCTTCCGTGGCATCGCGATCGACACGCGCCCGCTACGCGAGTCGCCTGTCTTCCGGCGCCTCTGGATCGGCCAGACGATCTCGATGCTCGGCAGCGGCGTCACCATGGTCGCCGTCCCGTACCAGCTCTACCAGCTGACGCACTCGACGCTGCTGCTCGGCCTGCTCGGTCTCTGCAACCTCCTGCCGCTGCTCGTCGCGCCCCTCGTCGGCGGTGCGATCGCCGATGCGGTCGACCGGCGCCGGCTGATCCTCTGGTCGGAGATCGCGCTCGTCGGCACGTCGGTGCTGTTCGCCGTCAACGCCTCGCTGCCGCACCCGCAGGTGTGGGCGCTCTTTGCGCTGGAGACGGTGGCGACGCTGTTCGGCGGCTTCGGCTGGCCGGCGCTGCGCTCGGCCCTGCCACGGCTCGTCCCGGCCGACCAGATCACCGCGGCGATGGCGCTGCAGAGCGTCCAGGGGAACCTCTCGCACGTTGCCGGCCCGGCGCTCGGTGGCGTTCTCATCGCCGGGATCGGCCTCACTGGCACCTACATCGTCGATGCAGTGTCGTTCGGCGCCTCGATCCTCGCGGTGGTGGCGATGCCTCGCCTCGCCCCGCCCGAGGGAACGGAGCGCGCGAGCCTCGCGACCCTCGCCGAGGGCTTCCGCTTCGTGCGCACGCAGAAGGCGATGCTCGGCATCTTCCTGCTCGACACCAACGCGATGATCTTCGGCATGCCCCGGGCGCTCTTCCCGGCGATAGCACTCCAGCGCCTGGGCGGCGACGCAGCGATCCTGGGTCTGCTCTACGGGGCGCCCTATGTGGGCGCGCTCGGCGCGACGTTGCTCTCGGGCTGGTTGCACCGTGTCCGCCGGATGGGCATCGGCGTCGCGGTGTCGGCGGCGGCGTGGGGCTTCGCCGTCATCTGGTTCGGCCTCTGTGCCTCGCTCTGGCCGGCCCTCGTTGCGCTCGCGTTCGCGGGCGCGGCCGACATGGTCAGCGCTGTCCTCCGCTCGACGATGGTCATCGACGTCACGCCTGACGCGATGCGCGGCCGGGTCGCAGGCATCGAGCTGATGCAGGTGGCGAGCGCACCCGCGCTGGGCGACCTCGAGGCCGGCGGTCTGGCCTCGGCCACCAGCATCCGTTTCTCGGTCGTCTCCGGTGGGGTCGCTTGCATCGTCGGGTCGGGGCTGATCCTGCTCGCGCTGCCGAAGCTCTGGGGCTACGACGCGGTTGCCGCGCGAGCCGCGCGGGCCGGGCGCGAGGCGGCTGCAGCGACGGCGGCCT
>CANNRA010000126.1 GCA_947507735.1 Actinomycetota bacterium | reverse complement strand
GCCGCCTTCCCTGCCGACCGGGCGCCCCGCAGACCGCCGGAGCTACTTCGCGGACTTCTTCCCGGCGGGCGCCTTCTTCGCGGGCAGCTTCCTGGCTGCCTTGAGCTTCGCGATCGTCGTCTTCGTGACGAGATACGGGCGCGTCACGAGATAGCCGACCCGCTTCGGGTTGGTCACCGACTGGATGCGCACGAGCGTGAAGTAGATGCCGGGTGTGAGCTTGCTCTTCGCCGTGACCCGTACCCTGAGCTTGGCGCCCTTCTTCAGCAACGTCTTGCCCGAGGCGAACACGACGAGCCGCTTCGCCTGCACGGCCGTGATGCTGCGCGACGAGCTATTGCCGCAGGCCTCCGGGGCTTCTCCGCAGATCGAACCCATCGATTTGCTCTGCCCGAAGAGCAGCTGGCCCACGATCGAGGCGCCGGAGCTAGTTTGGAACACCTCGAGTAGTTTGCCGCCGAGGATGCGCAAGAGCGCGACGTTGACCAGCTCTGGCGACTGGGCCTGGAGGCTCTTTCGCCAGATCACGTAGCCGGGATCGAGCAGCGCGGCACCCGGATTCAAGAAGTACGCGACAAAGCCGGCAACGAGCTGATCCCCCCGGATGAGCTGGCCAACCGGGTCGGTGGGCTGGCTCGAGAGATCGAAGAACGGCCCGTCGGTGGACGCGCCCGGCATCGCCTCGCTGAGCGCGCCGAACAGCTGCGGCGAGATATTGATGCTGCCGTCGTCTGCGCCTGCCGGGCCGGTGGGGCCGGTCGGGCCGGTCGGGCCGGTCGGGCCGGTGAGCGTCGCCGCGGTCGTCGTTCCCGCGATCGTCGCTCCACCCGCTGCCGCCGGAACCCAGCCTGCGAAGCCGGCCTGGCAGCCCGCGGCGATAGCACTCTTGACCGCCGCGAAGGAGGGCTTCGGCTCGCCGTTCGGCCGCTGGATGCCCGACTGCCAGCCGCCGGTGGTCGCGTCGGGATTGCGCTGATCCTCGTCGATCAGGTGGAAGAAGAAGACATCGCTGATCAGCGGGTCGCAGGCATACAGCGAGACGATGCGTGCGTGGTAGATCGCCTGCTGCTCGTCGGTGACGACCGGCGAGGTCTCGATGCCGTGGTACTGCGGGTTGCCGTCGGTGTCGGTCTGGTAGCCGACCTCGTCGATCACGAGCTTCAGCCCGTTGACCGGCGTCTGCTGCCGGGTGCCGTTGAACGCGTCGTAGGCCGCCTGCTTGACCCGGTCGAGCTGCGGGATGCCGTAGAAGCCTTTGCCCTCGTAGCCGGCGTCGTCGGGCGCGGGCGGCGGCTTGGCGTTCGGGTTCGGGTAGGGATGGACGGCGAGCGCGTCCATGATCGGCAGGTTGCGGCCGGATTCACGGTAGACCGTGCCGACGGCGCGGATGAAGTCGAGCGGCCTGGTCGAGTTCGAGTCGACCGAGCGCGGTGCGAGTCCCATGCCGATCACGTCGATGTCGGGGGCGACGCTCTTCAGCGCGTCGTAGCAGGCTGCGAGCACGTCGTAGTAGGAGCGCGGGCCGGCGATCGGGTCGCCCGGCGTGTGCTGCGGGCTCCAGAAGCGCGTGGCATTGACTTCGTTGCCGACGATGAACTTCTTGATCGACGGGTAGCGGGTCGCGACCGTCCTGGCCCACGCGCAGAATGCGGTCGCATCCGGCCAGGCACTGCCCTTCTGGAAGAGCGACAGGATGATGCGGCTGCCCAGCTTCTGGGTGACGGGCACAGCGCGATCGAGGAACGCCGACTCGGTGATCGCCGTCGGGTTCGCCGGATCGAAGAGCAGCGTCCAGCGCTGCGCGCCCATGCCGACGGCGTTGAGGTCGGTGGCGACCTTCTTGCCACCGTCGTCGGAGTACTTGCCGGCATCCTCGGCGACGCCGAACACCGTGGTCGAGGTGATCGCGCGCGTGGCCGACGCCGCAGGGGCAGCGTGGGCGGGACGGGCGAGACCGGCGGCAACGGTGGCTGCAAGCAGAGCGGCCGCCAGGCTGACCCCGCCGGCAAGCCACACGAACCGCCTGCTCGGCAGCCGGGAGGCGTGGCTGCGGAACGAGATGCGCATCATGCGAGTGTAATCGTCCGGGCCGCCGCAAATGTTCAGGCGACCACGTCGACCCGCGGAAGCAGCTTGCCGCCGTCGACGCGCGGGCCGTAGAAGACGTAGCCCTGCCTGGCCGCGGTCGTCGTCAGGCGGGCGTCGCCGACCGGGAGCTTCGTCGGGTCGGCAGCGTGGACGGCCGCGACGGCGAGCGAGGCTGTGCCCAGAGCAGCCGCGTCAGGGCAACCCCTCCCCTTCGCCCGGCGGCGAGAGCGCGCCGGTCACGGCGGCCCGGCGCAGGTCGCGCTGCCGCTTCCAGTCGACGAGCACGACCTGGATCGCGCCGGCCACCGGGATCGCGCCGAGCGCCCCGATCACGCCGGCGAGCTCGGCCCCGATCAGCACCGACACGAGCACGGCGAGCGGCGACAGCTGGACGGTGCGGCCGTAGATGATCGGCTGCAAGAAGTGGTTCTCGACCTGCTGGTAGATCAGGAAGAAGATGACGAGCACGATGCCCGCGGTGGTCGTGTGCAGGAAGCCGACGGTGCAGACAACGATCGCGGCGATGGTCGCACCGGCGAGCGGGATCAGGTCGAGGAGCGCAACGATCAGCGCGAGCGCGACGGCATACGGCACGCTCGTCACCGAGAGCACGACGTAGGCGACGACGCCGGCGATCAGCGAGATCAGCAGGTTGCCGCTGACGTAGCCACCGACCGTCCGGTAGATGTCGCTGCCGACCTTGCGCCAGCGCGGCTGCGTCTCCTCGGGCAGCAGCGCGAAGCAGCGTTCCACCCAGCGTGGCCCCTCGAGGATCATGAAGAAGGTCAGGAAGGCGATCGTCACGACCGCGGCGACCGTCGAGAAGACGCTCTGCGTGATCGTCAGCGCGGTGCTCGAGAGGCCGAAGACCTTGCCTGCACCGCCGGCCGAGACCTGCTCCTTGACGCGTTCGACGAGGTGGTACTTGGCCTCGAGGAAGCCGAGCTTGCCGCGGCCTGCGGTGAGATCCTTGATGTAGCCCGGCACCGCAGTCGCGAAGTCGTTCACCTGACCGACGAGGGTCGGGATGAAGCTGTAGCCGATCGCCGCGATCACCGCGATCACGCCGACGTAGACGACGGCAGCAGCCAGGCCGCGCGGGAACCCGCGTCGCTGCAGGCGATCGACGAGCGGGTTGACGGCCATGGCGAGGAACGCGGCGATCAGCACCCACGTGATCACCCCGCGCGCCGTCCAGATCAGCCAGAGCACGACCGCAACGGCGACCACGATGCAGATCGTCTTGAGGACGGACCGTCCCCGGAAGCTGACTGTGCGCTCGCCGGACATCGCGCCATCATGCCGCAACGGGTCGGGGTCGTGCCCGGTGGCGAAGAGGAGGAGCGCCGCAGGTACCGTTTAGGCCATGACTATCGCCACCATGCAGACGAGTCTCGGCACGATCGAGATCGAGCTCTTCGACGCCGATGCGCCGAAGACCGTCGCCAACTTCGTCGAGCTCACCAACAAGGGCTACTACGACGGCCTCACCTTCCACCGGGTCATCCCCGACTTCATGATCCAGGGCGGCTGTCCCCAGGGCTCGGGCACCGGCGGCCCCGGCTACCAGTTCGAGGACGAGTTCAACAGCCAGAAGATCGTCCGCGGCGCCCTCGCGATGGCCAATGCCGGCCCGAACACGAACGGCAGCCAGTTCTTCATCGTCACGACCGAGGCGGCGCCGTGGCTCGACGGCAAGCACACGGTGTTCGGCAAGGTCACGTCCGGCATGGAGGCCGTCGACGCGATCGAGCAGGTCGACACCGGCGCCAACGACCGCCCGCGCACGCCCGTCACGATGGACAAGGTGACGATCTCCGCCTAGCACCACGCTGCTTGCAGCACGTCAGCGGCCGCAGGGGCCGGGCCAGGTGCCCGCGCCCGGCGGCCGCTGGCAATTCCAGGCTCAGGCGACGGAGCCGGCGGCCAGCGCCGAGGGGTGCACCAGGGGCCGTTCGGGATCGGTCAGCCGGTAGTAGATCGTCGTCAGCACGTGGGCCTCGAACGGTGCGGCGAAGACGGCCCAGAGGAAGCCGAGCAGGTTCGAGCCAAGCGACCCCGAGCCGAACGCGAGCTGCAGCAGGATGCCGGGGACGGCGACGAAGATCATCACCGCGCCGATCACCAGCAGCACGCGCCCCGTGCGGCCGCGCACCACCGTCCACGAGCGCGCGCGAGCCTCGCGCCCCGACATCCCTTCCAGCACGACGAACGGCGCGAACAGGCACCAGCGCGCGGTCAGGATCAGGCCCGGGATGATGAACAGCAGCAGCCCGACGGCAACGCTGAAGGCGTAGACGAGCCCGCCGAGCATCAGCGTCGGGAAGACGGTGCCGATCCGCGCGTAGAGACCGCGCAGCGACGGCGTCGGCTTGCCCTCGTGCACGCTGCGCACGGCCTCGACCAGCATCCCCTGCACGAACACCGCGCCGACGATCTCGAGCACGAGGATCGCGAGCGCCGGCCCGCCGCCCCGCGAGCGCTGCGCCAGCACGGAGGCGACCTGGATGACCGCGAAGACGACTGCGGCCACGGGCACGCTGCGCCGCCAGAGCAGGCGGTAGAGCTGCGTCGCGTCCGCGAAGACGGTGCCGATCGAGATCATGCCGCCTCTTCTACCAGCCGCGCCCCCGGCTCAGCGCCAGTCGAAGTACTCGCGGTGGATGCGCCGCGCCGGCACGCCCGCCTTCCGCAGCTCCGTCTGGAACGTGCGCAGCATCCCCTGCGGCCCGCACATGAACACCGAGAGCGACCTCGCCTCGCCGCCCGCAGCGGCCGCGGCCTCGAGCACGCGCGCCGTCGCCAGCCGGCCCTCCACGCCCGTGTCGATGAGGTGCGCCCGCAGCCCCGGGTGACGGCCCGCGATCTCCCGGATCTCGTCGGCGAACGGGGCCTCACCGTCGCTGCTGTAGAAGAAGTCGACCTGCGCCTGGAGCCCGGCCGTGTCGAGCGCGCGCAGCCAGCTGAGGAACGGCGCAACCCCCACCCCGCCCGCGATCCACACCTGGTTCGCCGTGCCCTTGAGATGGCTGAAGCGGCCATGCGGCCCGCCAATCACCGCCGGCATGCCCGGCTCGACCAGCTCGGCGAGCCGCGACGTGTAGTCGCCCAGCGCCTTGACGGTGACGCGCACGACATCCTCGTGCGGCGAGCTGGCGATCGTGAAGGGATGGCGGTGCCAGCCGTCCTTCGCCTCCAGGTAGACGAGCGCGAACTGGCCCGGCAGGAAGTCAACGGGTCGGCCCAGCGGGCGCAGCACAACCTCGGTCAGCCCCTGCGCAACCGAGCGCACCTCGGCCACCTGGTAGTCGTGCAGCGAGAGGAAGAAGCGCGCGAGCACCTCGCGGTAGACGTAGAAGGCGACGCCGATCGCGCCGATCACCAGGTAGCTCCAGCGCAGCACCGGCTCGGCCCGCCACGGCGTTCCGTCCAGCACGCCGTGCAGGAAGCCGGCCGCGACGAAGAGGCCCGTCGTGCGGTGCAGCAGGCGCCAGCGCTCGTAGCCGCCGAAGATGCGGCGCACCTCGCGCACGCCCGGGAGATCCTTCGACTCGCGGATCAGCACGCGCAATGGCCCCGGCACCACCGACTGCCAGCGTGGCAGGATCGCCCAGACCACCAGCGCCAGCAGGCCGATCACGCCGATCGCGCCGAGCGGCCCACCGATCCCGCCCTCGTGCTCGCCGACGCCCTCCTGCCCGTGCGCGGTGAGGATGTGCGGGGCGAGCAACACGAGCCCGAGGATGGCGACGCGCCGGTGCCAGATCGCGGCGCGGTCGATGCCGTCGAACCACTGCTCGACCCAGGGCAGCGTGCTGATCAGGATCAGCGCGATCGTCAGCAGCAGCACCGACTCCGCGCCGAGGAACTGCCCGATGTAGCTGCCGGTGTCGGTGCTCGCCGGCTTCAGCAGCGCCCAGAGCACGCCGAGCGCCACAACGAGCACGCCGATCGCGACGGGGCCGGCCTCGCGGGCGACGAAGCGGATGCGGTTCACCTGCACGAGGCGAGCCTACAACGCGGGGAGCCGGTGGACAGACCTTGCGCCGCAACGGGGCGATCGGTGCAGAGCGGGCGGCGGGAATCGAACCCGCGTGATCAGCTTGGAAGGCTGGAGCTCTACCATTGAGCTACGCCCGCGAACAGGCCGAACGGTAGCGGACAGGCGCGACCAGCGGACGGGTGCAGCGCTCGCTGTCGCGGACACGCGGCGCAGGCCGCCGCCAGCCCCTCCAGGCGGCAGGACTCGCCCGGGATCGTCAGAATAGGCGGCTATGAACCCACAGGCCGCAACTCTCCGCTTTGCCGTGTTTCCCCGGCTGGGCATCCTCGCCGATGTGCTGATGGTGCTCGCGGGCACGGGCCTCGTCGCCGGCGCCGCGCAGATCTCGTTCCACATCCCCGGGACGCCCGTTCCGATCACCGCCCAGACCTTCGCCGTGGTGCTCGTCGGCGCGGCGCTCGGCTCGGTGCGCGGCTTCTCCAGCCTCGCCCTCTACCTGCTCGCCGGCATGGTGCTGCCGTTCTACTCGAACGGTGCCAAGGGCTTTGACGAGGTTGTCGGCGCAACGGGCGGCTACCTGATCGGCTTCATCGCGGCAGCCACGCTCACCGGCTACCTGGCCGAGCGCGGCCTCGATCGCAAGCTCACCTCGGCGATCGGCGCGATGTTCCTCGGCAACGTGATCATCTACCTCTGCGGCCTGCCCTGGCTGGCGGTCGACCTGAACGTCAACTTCGCCAAGACGATGGAGTACGGCCTCAACCCGTTCATCGCGGGCGACATCATCAAGCTCTGCATCGCCGGCGCGGCACTGCCGACGGCCTGGCTCGCGGTCAAGAAGCTGAACAACAGCCGCTAGGCGGCAGTCGCTCGAGAT
>CANNRA010000125.1 GCA_947507735.1 Actinomycetota bacterium | reverse complement strand
GTCCTGCGCCAGCCGCTGGATGAGGCCGCCGCCGGCCGGGTGCTGCTCGACTGCCGCTCGGGCACGTACGCCGCGATGTGGCGGCCCACCGTCGGCGCGAGCCCCGCCGCTGCCGCCGCCTGGGTGCACGTCGCCGTCGTCGAGGAGCGGGACGGCGTGCGTCGCACCGTCTCGCACATGGCCAAGCAGCTGCGCGGGGCCGTTGCCCGGCACCTGCTCCTCGTGGACGCCCGACCGCGTAGCGCCGAGGATCTCGCCGTCGCCGTCGCCGAGGCCTTCACGTGCGAGCTTGTCGCGCCCATCCGACCCGGCGCGCCGCACGAGCTGACGGTCGTGCAGCGCAGGTGAACGCCAGAGCGGGTCGAGCGATCGCACGGGCACCGGAGATCGGCGAGCTGGTGATCGCGAGCAATCGCTTGCCCGTGCAGGTGACGGTCTCCGACGCGGGCGCGATCGACCTCACGCCGAGCGCAGGCGGTCTCGTCAATGCGCTGCGCGGGGTGGCAACGCCGTTCACCTGGGTCGGCTGGCCCGGGGCCGTGGTGCCCGCGGCTGCGCAGGCGGAGCTGGCCGATCGCCTCGCCGCCGATCGCCTGGAACCGGTCTTCCTCGAGCAGGCCGACGAGGCCGGGTTCTACGGGCGCATCTGCAACGACACGATCTGGCCGCTGTTCCACGACTTCGTCGGACGCATGTCGTTCACCGACGCCGCGTGGGAGCGCTACGTCGACGTCAACCGCCGCTTCGCCGAGCAGCTGGCCGCGCGCAGCGCGCACGGCGCCCGCGTCTGGGTGCACGACTTCCACCTGATGCTCGTACCGGCCGCGCTGCGCGAGCTGCGTCCCGATCTCTCGATCGGCTTCTTCCTGCACATCCCGTTCCCGTCCACCGAGATCTTCCAGCTGCTGCCCTCACGCGAGGAGGTGCTGCTCGGCCTGCTCGGCGCCGACCAGGTCGGCTTCCACACGAGCGAGTACGCGCGTCACTTCCGCTCGTCGTGCCTGGACGTGCTGGGGATCGACTCCGGGCCCGACGGCATCGGGCACGGCGGTCGCGTCGTCGGGATCGGCGCCGACCCGATCGGGATCGATGTTGCGCACTTCCAGGACGTGCTCGGCCGGCCGGAGACCGCAGCGATGGTCGACGAGCTGGCAGCGCGCTACCGCGGGCAACGGCTCGTGCTCGGCGTCGAGCGGCTCGACTACTCGAAGGGCGTGCCGCAGAAGCTGCGGGCGTTCGAGCGCTTCCTCGAGGACGACCCGGCGCGCGCCGAGACGACGACGCTGCTGCAGGTGCTCGTGCCGTCGCGTCTGGAGAGCGCCGACTACCGCGAGCTGCGCGCTGAGATCGAGCAGGAGAGTGCACGCATCAACGGGCGCTTCGGCCGGCCGGGGCGCACCCCCGTCGAGTGTCTGCACCGCTCGGTGAGCCCCGCCGAGCTGGTCGCGCTCTACCGCCGCGCCGACGTGATGGCGGTGACGCCGCTGCGTGACGGGATGAACCTCGTGGCGCAGGAGTTCGTGCTGTGCCAGACGGCGGCGCCGAAGCTGCCCGGCCGGGCGCGCGGCGTGCTGCTGCTCAGCGAGTTCGCCGGGGCGGCGCAGGTGCTACCGGGCGCGCTGCTCGTCAACCCGTGGGACACGGCCGATCTCGCCGCTCGCCTGGTCGAGGCGCTCGAGCTCGCGCCGGCCGAGCGGTGCCGGCGGCTCGCCCTGATGAGCGGCGCGGTGCGCAGGCTCGCTGCGCCCCGCTGGGCCGAGGGCTGCCTCGACCGCCTGGCGCAGCCCGAGCCCGTCGCCGGCACCAGGCTGTAACCGCACCTGCACCAGACTCACCCCGCCAATCCATCGACAGCCGTCGATATGGACGTATCATCCGGCGCAGAGCGAGCGGACAACGGCAGGGGAGCGCGATGGCGGTCACACGGATTGGCATCAACGGCTTCGGCCGGATGGGGCGGCTGGCGCTCCGCGCGGGCTGGGCCCGCACCGACATCGAGTTCGTGCACGTCAACGAGCTGAAGGGCGGCGCCGAGACGGCAGCGCACCTGCTCGAGTTCGACAGCGTCCACGGCCGCTGGGGACGCGACATCAGCGGCGCGGGGGAGACGCTCTCGATCGACGGTCGGCGGCTCTCGTTCTCCGCGGCCGCCGAGCCTGCAGCCATCCCCTGGGGCGAGCTCGGCGTCGACGTCGTCATCGAGGCGACCGGCAGGTTCCGCACCGCCGCGACCCTGGCGCCGCACTTCGAGCGTGGCGCGCGCAAGGTCGTCGTCGCCGCACCCGTCAAGGACGGCGGCGCGCTCAACATCGTCATCGGCGTCAACGACGGCCTCTACGACCCGTCCCTCCACGACGTCGTCACCGCCGCCTCCTGCACGACCAACTGCCTGGCGCCCGTCGTCAAGGTGATCCACGAGGGGCTAGGCATCGCCCACGGCTCGATCACCACGCTGCACGACCTCACCAACACGCAGACGATCGTCGATGCGCCGCACAAGGATCTGCGCCGCGCCCGCGCCGCCGGCCTCTCGCTGATCCCCACAACCACCGGCTCGGCAACCGCGATCGGCCTGATCTTCCCCGAGCTGCAGGGCAAGCTGAACGGTCTCGCGGTGCGCGTGCCATTGCTCAACGCCTCGCTCACCGACTGCGTCTTCGAGGTTGTGCGCCCGACCACGGTGGAGGAGGTCAACGGCCTGCTCGCCGCTGCCGCGCGCGACACCGCCGGCCCGCTCTACGGCATCCTCGGCTACGAGGAGCGCCCGCTCGTCTCGGTCGACTTCAAGGACGACCCGCGCTCGTCGATCGTTGACGCGCCGTCGACCATGGTCATCGCCGGCACGCAGGTGAAGATCCTCGCCTGGTACGACAACGAGTGGGGCTACGCCAACCGCCTGATCGAGCTCGCAGCGAAGGTCGGCGCCAGCCTCACGTGAGCAGCAGCCTCCGTAGCTACGCGCTCGTCACGGGCGCCTACTGGGCCGACACGATCGCCGACGGGGCGAGCCGGGTCATCGTCCTCTTCTACTTCTACGAGCGGGGCTTCTCGCCGCTCGCGGTGGCGTCGCTCTTCCTCTTCTACGAGATCTTCGGCATCGTCACGAACCTCTTCGGCGGCTGGCTGGCGGTGCGCTTTGGCCTCAAGTCGACGCTGGTGGCGGGGCTCTCGACGCAGGTCGTCGCGCTGGCGCTGCTCGCGGCGGTGCCGCGCTCGTGGCTCATCGTGCCGTTCGTGATGGCGGCGCAGGCTCTGTCGGGCATCGCCAAGGATCTGACGAAGATGAGCTCGAAGAGCGCGGTCAAGCTCGTCGTGCCCGACGGGAGCGGCGCGACGCTCTACCGCTGGGTCGCGGTGCTCACCGGCTCGAAGAACGCGCTGAAGGGCGTCGGCTTCTTCCTGGGCGGTTTGCTGCTGACGACGATCGGCTTCCGGCCAGCGCTGCTCGTGCTGATCGCCCTGGTCGGGACGGCGCTCGTGGTGACGCTGACGCTGCTGCGCGGCTCGCTGGGCGAGGGCGACGCGAAGGCGAAGCTGACGCAGATGTTCGCCAATAGCCGCGCGGTGAACCTGCTGGCCGGCGCGCGCATCGCGCTCTTCGCGGCGCGCGACGTGTGGTTCGTCGTCGGGCTGCCGGTGTACCTGCGCACAGAGCGCGGCTGGAGCTTCTGGCAGGTCGGTGGCTTCCTGGCGATCTGGGTGATCGGCTACGGGATCGTGCAGGCGAGCGCGCCGCGGCTGACCGGCGCGCGTCACCCCGACGGCCGCACAGCGGCACGCCTCGCCTTCCTGCTCGCCCTGGCGCCGGCAGGCATCGCCATCGCGCTCGAGGCCCAGGTCGGTGCGACGGTTGCCGTGGTCGCAGGGCTGATCGTGTTCGGCGTCGTCTTCGCGCTCAACTCGGCCGTCCACTCGTTCCTGATCCTCGACTACGCCGACGACAAGAAGGTGGCAATGAGCGTCGGCTTCTACTACATGGCGAACGCGGGCGGGCGCCTGGCCGGAACAGTGCTATCAGGTGCGCTCTACCAGTGGCAGGGGCTGACCGCGTGCCTCTGGGCGTCCGTCGCCTTCGTGCTGGCGGCAGGTGCCGTGTCGCGGCTGCTGCCTGCGCGCTGACGCGAGAGCCCCGCGGTGCCGCGGCCGTTCCGGCTACTTCGCCCGCATCCGGTTGCCACGCGGGTTGTGCTCCAGCTCAGCCAGGCCGAGGTGCTCGAGCAGCGGCGGGAGGTAGACGCCGAAGCGGCCGCGCAGGCCCTTCTTCAGCCCGTACCAGCCGCCCACCGGATTGTCGGCCGAGCGGCCCCAGGCCTCGACGGTGCCGTCCTTCGCCGGCTTCTGCTCGTCGGCGGCCCCCAGCTCGATCCAGTCACCATGGGCGCGCAGCATCGCGTGCAGATCCTCGACGCAGCGGGCGTCGTAGAGCAGCACCGTCTTGCCCACGGTGCAGACGAGGACGTCGCGGTCATCGCGGCGGTCTCGGTGCAGCGTGTAGGCCGACGAGAGCGGCGGCGTCTGCAGCTGCCAGGGGTCAGCGGGCGTGCCGCTGCCGGACGAGAGCGCGTTCTCGGGGGGTGTCACGGTGCGACCTCCTGGCTGGTGGTGGCGCCGATTCTGCCTGACGGAGCCTCGCCTGGCCAGCGCAGCTTGCGTCGCAGCCAGAGCGCCACGTAGACCAGCCCGACCAGCACCGGCACCTCGATCAGCGGCCCGACAACGCCGGCCAGAGCCTCGCCCGAGGCGGCCCCGAACACGCCGACGCAGACGGCGATCGCCAGCTCGAAGTTGTTCGAGGCGGCGGTGAAGGCGAGCGTCGCCGTGCCCGGGTAGTCGAAGCCGAGCAGCTTCCCCGTCAGGAAGCTGACGCCGAACATGACGGCGAAGAAGACGAGCAGCGGCGCGGCGATCTGCACGACATCGAGCGGCTGCCCGGTGATCGCGTCGCCCTGGATCGCAAACAGCAGCACGATGGTGCAGAGCAGGCCGTAGAGGGCGAGCGGGCCGATGCGCGGCAGGAAGCGCTCCTCGTACCAGGCGCGCCCGCGCAGCCGCAGCCCGACACGCCGCGTCACGTAGCCCGCGACCAGCGGGATGCCGAGGAAGATCAGCACCGTCCGTGCGACCTCCCACACTGAGACGTGAAAGCCCTGCGTCTCCAGCCCGAGCCAGCCGGGCAGCACGCTCAGGTAGAACCAGCCGAGCACCGAGTAGGCGGCGACCTGGATCAGCGAGTTGAACGCGACGAGCAGCGCCGTGGCCTCGGCATCCGCCCTGGCGAGCCCGCTCCAGATCAGCACCATCGCGATGCACGGCGCCAGCCCGACGATGGTCAGCCCCGTGCGGTACGCCGGCTGGTCGGGCAGCAGCAGCCAGGCTAGCGCGAACATGACGAGTGGCCCGACCACCCAGTTCAGCACGAGCGAGGCGGCGAACAGACGCCCGCGGCCGCGCAGGTGCCCGAGCTCCTCGTAGCGCACGCGCGCCAGCACCGGGTACATCATCACGAGCAGCCCGATCGCGATCGGCACCGACACCGTCCCGACCTGCAGCTTCGAGAGATCCGCGTCGAGTCCCGGCACGAGCGCACCGAGCCCGAGCCCCGACGCCATCGCCAGGCCGATCCAGAGCGGCAGGAAGCGGTCGAGCCGGGAGAGCCGCTCGCCGATCGAGCTGTCAGGGCTGTGCCGGGCCATGCTTCGACCCTAGCGCGGTGACCGTGGCCGTTACTGCGGCGGCCCGATCGCCTGCCTGATCGGCAACTGCGGCTCGCCCCTCGCGCACGAGGCAAGCTAGAGGCATGACTGACACCGGATCTCTCGAGGCCCAGCTCGCCCACTGGCAGCAGTGGGTCGGCCGCAGCGAGCAGCGCGACGACGTGGTGAGCGCCTCGCAGCTTGCCGGCCTCTCCGCCACGCTCGACCGCGACGATCCTGCGCCGACCGCCGGCAGCGAGGCCCCGCCGCTCACCCACTGGCTCCACTTCCTGCCGCAGGCCCTGCAGCGCGAGATCGGCCCGGACGGCCACCCGCATCGCGGCGGCTTCCTGCCGCCCGTCGAGCTGCCGCGCCGCATGTGGGCCGGCGGCCGCCTCGAGTGGCACCAGCCGCTGCGCGCCGGCGAGGCGATCAGCCGCGTCTCGACGATCGCCAGGGTCGATGCCAAGGAGGGGCGCAGCGGCAAGCTCGTCTTCGTCACCGTGCGCCACGAGGTGAGCGGCCCCACCGGCCTCGCGGTCACCGAGGAGCAGGACATCGTCTACCGCGAGGCGGCTGCCCCCGGCGCCCCCGCACCCGCACCGACGCCCGCCCCCGACGACGCCGCCTTCGTGCGCGAGATCACGCCCGACCCGGTGCTGCTGTTCCGCTACTCGGCGCTCACGTTCAACGGGCACAAGATCCACTACGACCGCCCGTACTGCCTCGAGGCGGAGGGCTACCCGGGGCTCGTCGTGCACGGCCCGCTGATCGCGACGCTGCTCACCGACCTGCTGCGGCGCGAGCGGCCGGAGGCCCGGCTCGTGAAGTTCGCCTTCACGGCGGTGCGCCCGGTGTTCGATATCAACCGCTTCCAGGTGTGCGGCAAGCCGGGCGAGGAACCGGGCAGCTTCAAGCTCTGGGCGTGCGATCACGAGGGTGCCCTGACGATGAAGGCCGACGCCGAGATCGCGTAGTCTCCGCCCCATGAGCGGAAGCGAGGAGCTGGGGCGTGGTGGGCGCCTGCGCGGGGCCGCTGCGGGCGAGCTGGTCAAGGCTGCCTTCGCCGCCGAGAGCGCCCACGGGCCGCGGCTCGCGCACGGCCTCTCGCTCGCCGACCTGGCGCATGCGGTCGCGCTGGTCGAGGGCGGCGACCTCGCCGGCGACGATGCAAAGGCGCTGCTGCGCGGCCTGCTCGAGCTGCACGAGATTCCCGGCGACGCGTTCCCCTGGGATCCGGCGCTCGGCGACGCCTTCAACTCCCGCGAGGCCGAGCTG
>CANNRA010000124.1 GCA_947507735.1 Actinomycetota bacterium | reverse complement strand
TTGCGTGACGGCCCGTAGGCCGAGTTCTCGGTCGACGAGCCCATGGCGAACTCGTCGGTGTTGGTCTTGCCGAGGACGGACATGCCCGCGGCGCGCACCCTGTCGGTGACGGTCGCGTCGAACACGGGGATGTAGCCCTCGAGGATCTTCGAGCCGGCGGTGGTCGGGATGCCCCTGGTCGAGATGACGTCCTTCAACGCGATCGGCACGCCGCTGCCGCCGTCGTGCTCGGCGCAGACGTGCAGGTAGGCGTTGATCTCGGGCTCGCGCTCGGCGATGGCGCCGGCGTAAGCGGCAAACAGCTCGGCGCCGCTGACCTCCTTGCGCTCGACGAGGCCGGTCGCCTCCTCGGCGCTCAGCCGCAGCGTGTCGATGATCGGGGCCACGGCGCTACTCCCCGCCCGCAGCCGGGACGCCGAAGGCCGAGCCCTGCGCGTCGGGCGCATTGCGCAGCGCGTCGGCGATCGGCAGCGACGGCAACGGCTCGTCGTCGCCCAGCACGTTGACCATGTCCAGCGGGTGCAACATAGGCGGCACGCCGCTCAGGTCGAGCTCGCTGACCTTGCTCACCGCGTCGAGGATCTGCGAGAGCTGGCCGCCGAGGCGGTCGATCTCCTCGTCGCCGAGCTCGAGCCGCGCGAGACGCGCGACGTGGACGACCTGTTCGCGGGAGATCGACATGGGACGCGAATCCTGCCAGCAGCAGCCCCCTCGCGGGAGGGTGAGGCGGGCCGGCCGGCCTGGATCAGCCCTGGACACGAGTCGGGCCCCTCGTGGGGCCCGCGCTCGACAACCTGAATGGCGTGGCTCAGCCGGCCGCGGTCACGTTCTCAGCCTGGGCGCCCTTCGGCCCCTGGACGACCTCGAACTCGACCTTCTGGCCCTCGGTGAGGCTCTTGTAGCCGTCCATCGCGATCGCAGAGAAGTGGACGAACACGTCCTCCCCGCCCTCGCGCTCGATGAAGCCAAAGCCCTTCTCGTTGGAGAACCACTTAACGGTGCCCTGAGGCAACTTGCTTCCCTCCCTGAGTACGACGGCCCAGGCCCTGCCGAGCCGCCGAGTTACTACAG
Organism: Actinomycetota bacterium; assembly: GCA_947507735.1. Taxonomy (GTDB): domain Bacteria; phylum Actinomycetota; class Thermoleophilia; order Gaiellales; family Gaiellaceae; genus CANFDS01. The sequence continues at coordinate 5,926 of CANNRA010000124.1, read as the reverse complement.
CGGGCGAAGGCTACGACGATTGTTAAGGAAATGCAAGGGCGCCGGCCTGGTAGTTCCAGGCCCGCACGGTGTTGCGCAGCAGCAGCGCGATCGTCATCGGCCCGACGCCGCCCGGCACCGGCGTCAGCAGCCCGGCAACCGCGGCCACGCCCGGGTCGACATCGCCGACGATCCCGGTCTCCGTGCGGTTGATGCCGACGTCGATCACCGTTGCGCCCGGCTTGACCATGTCCGTGGTGATGACCGCGGGCCGGCCGACCGCAGCAACCAGGATGTCGGCCTGGCGCGTGATGGCGGCGAGGTCGCGCGTGCGCGAGTGGCAGATCGTGACCGTGGCGTTCGCCTGCAGCAGCAGGTGCGCCGCCGGCTTGCCGACGATGGCGCTGCGCCCGACGACGACCGCGTGGGCGCCGGCGATCGGCACGTCGTAGGCCGCGAGCAGCTCCAGCACGCCGCTCGGGGTCGCAGGCACGAAGGTCGGCTCGCCCAGGTAGAGCTGGCCCGCGCTCTGCGGGTGGAAGCCGTCCACATCCTTGAGCGGCGCGACGGCGCGCAGCACGCGCCCCTCGTCGATGTGGTCGGGCAGCGGCAGCTGGACGAGGATGCCGTTGACGCGCGAGTCGGCGTTGAGCCGGGCGACCAGGGCAAGCAGGTCGGCCTCGCTCGTCTCGGCAGGCAGGTGGTGGTCGAAGGCCTCGATGCCCACCTCCTGGCAGGCCTCGTGCTTGCGCCGGACGTAGATCGCCGACGCAGGATCGCCACCGACGAGCACCGTCGCCAGGCCGACCGGGGCGCCCAGCGCCTCGACCTGCACCGCCACCTCCGCGCGCACGCACGCCGCCAGCGCCTTGCCATCCATCACCGTCGCAGCCATGCCCGCGAGCCTAGCCGAGCCGCCGGAGCCGCCTGCCTACGAGGCGATCGCCGTCGCCTCGGTCGGGTGGAAGCGGTAGCCGAAGCCGCGCACGGCCTCGATCGGCGAGTCGGTAGCCGTCCAGCCCATCTTGTCGCGCAGGTACTTGACGTAGAGCTTCACCTGGTTGCGCGTCACGTCACCGGCGTCCGCCCAGGCCAGGCCAAGCAGCTGATCCTGCGAGAGCAGCTGGTTGGGATGCGTGACGAACGCGGTGAGCAGCGCCAGCTCGCGCGGGGTGAGGCTGACAGCAACGCCACGACGCTCGACCAGACGACGGGCGACGTCAACGCGCAGCTCCGCGTCCTCGTACACCGGCTGGGGCTCGGGCTTGGCGCGACGGGCGCGACGCAGCAGCGACCCGACCCTTGCAGCGAGCTCCTGGTTGCCGAACGGCTTCACGACGTAGTCGTCGGCACCGGCGCGCAGACCACGCACCTTCTCGGGCTCGGAGCCGCTCGCGGTGAGCATCAGCACGGGCACGTCGCTGATCTCGCGCAGCCGCTCCAGCGTCTGCCAGCCGTCAAGCTCGGGCATCGACACGTCGAGCACGACGAGCTGTGCGGGAACGCGATGGAAGACGCGCAGGGCGTCGCGGCCATCGACGGCCTCGGAGACCTCGAAGCCTGCGCGCTCGAGCACGCTGCGCAGGGCGAGGCGGAGGTCGGGCTCATCGTCGACGACGAGGATTCTGGGGCGTGTGCTCACTGGTCGGCTCTCCCTGGGGTCAGTTCGGAAAGGGGCGGGTGCAAAGGCGGGTGGGGACAGGTCATGAGAGGGCAAGCGGCAGCTCGACCTGGACGGTCGTGCCGGCGCCCTCGACGCTGCGGATGGAAACGGTGCCGCCGTGGGCCTCGACGATGGTGCGCACGATGGCGAGGCCGAGACCGGCGCCAGGCGACTCGGCGCCGCGGGCGTTGGCGCCACGGGCGAAGCGCTCGAAGATGCGCCGCTGATCGTCCTCGGAGATGCCAGGGCCGTCGTCCTCGACCTCGATGCGCACCCGTCCCAGCACCACCTGGGCGCGGGCGACGACGCTGCCGCCGCTGGGCGTGAACTTGACGGCGTTGCCGAGCAGGTTGTCGAGCACCTGGTAGATGCGGATGCGGTCGGCCTCGACCGGCACCAGCACGGGGGCCGAGGCACTGACGGAGACGCCCTTGGCTGCGGCAACCGGCGCGATCGCCGTCACCGAGTCGCGGACGACGGTCGCGGCGTCGAGCGACACCAGCTCGATGGTCAGGCGGCCCGCATCGGCACGAGCGAGCAGCAGCAGATCCTCGACCAGGCCGACGAGGCGCGCCGCGTTGCGGTCGGCGACGGTCAGGAAGCGGTGAGCCTCGGCGCCGATCTCGGAATCGAGGGCCAGCTGGACGAAGCTGATGATCGAGGCGAGGGGCGTGCGCAGCTCGTGCGAGACGCGGGCGACCAGCTCGTCCTTGACGGCGTCGAGCTCGCGCAGCTGCTGGTTCTGGTCCGCGAGCTCCTCACGGGCGCTCTCGGCCTCGTGCCGCGCGACCTGCTCGCGGCGCAGCAGGTACTCGCGCTCTCGCTCGGCGTCGAGCCGCTTGGAGATGTCGCGCAGGTACGCGGTCAGGAGCGGCGGGTCATGGTGCGTGACGTCGGCGATCGCCAGCTCGACCGGCAGCTCGCTGCCGTCGGCACGCATGGCGATGATCTCGATCCGCCGGCCGACGATGCGCGACGTGCCGGTCTCGGCGTAGCGCTCGAGGCCGTTGCGCAGCACCTCGCGGAAGCGCTCCGGGACGATCAGCTCGGCGAGCTGCCGCCCGATGGCGTCGCTGCGCGTGTAGCCAAACGTGTGCTCGGCGGCCGGATTGAACTCGACGACGCGGCCGGTCAGGTCGATCGAGATGACGCTGTCGAGGGCCGCGGTGATCGCGGCGTTGGCGCGGGCGTCGCTGGCGTGGGCTGCGCGCTCGGCGGCACGGCGCGCGGTGACGTCACGGTAGTGCCAGAGGTGGCCGCGGTTGCTGCCCTCGATCTCGATCGGAACGTAGTCGCGCACGAAGACGCTGCCATCGGCGAGCGTGATCTCCTCGGCCAGCACCTGCTCACGCGCGGCGAGCAGCTCGGCGATGCGCGGGCCGAAGGCAGCGGGGTCAGCGAAGAGGTGCTTCGACTGCTCGGCCGAGCCGGCGCAGTCCAGGCCAACGAGCAGCTCGGGCGCGACGGGGATGGCGAAGATGTCGCAGAAGGTCTGGTTGGCCAGGATGATCCGGCGGCTCTCGTCCTCGACGAGGACACCGCCGCCGAGGCTCGCCAGCAGGCGCGTGAGACGCTCGGTGGTGGCGCGCAGCTCGTCGCGGGTCGGGTCGACGTCGGCCTGGAGCGGCGCGTCGGGAGCGGCGATGGGAGCGCTGGCGGTGCTCATGCTGACTCCCGTATCGGCATGTCCCCGGCCGGGCAACAGACCCAGTTGGAAAGTCAAACCGTTTTCGTACCGCCCAGCCTCACGGTCCCGAACGCGGCGCCGGGAATAGCGGTCGCGCGGCCCGCGTTAACCCCGTTACAGTCAGTTCACTTTTTGTACCTAGTACGCATTCCTGCCCCGCGCTTCCGAGGAAGAGGTGACACCGTCCGTGAGCACCCTGCTGCTCGTCCCGATCGAAGACATCGTCGTCTTCCCCCACATGACCGTCACGCTGACCGTCGAGGTCGGCGATGCGGAGCACGTCCTGCTGATGCCCCGCCACGAGAACGAGTACGCGAAGGTCGGCACCGTCGCGCAGGTCGTCGAGCAGGTGCGCCTCCCCGGCGGCGCCCTCGCCGTGCAGCTGACGGGCCTCCACCGTGGCGTCGCCGGCGCCGCCGAGACCGATGCGCGCGGCCAGCTGCGCGTCGCGGTCGAGGAGCGCCCCGACCCGACCGAGCTCGACGGCAAGCTGCGCGAGCTGATCACCGAGTACCGCGCCCTCGTCGAGGAGATCCTCGAGCTGCGCGGCGACGACGGCCGCATCCAGGCGTTCGTTCGCTCGATCACCGAGCCGGGCGCCCTCGCCGACACGGTCGGCTACGCCCCCGACTTCTCCTTCGAGCAGAAGGTGCAGATCCTCGAGACGCTCGACCTGAAGGAGCGCTTCGAGCTGTCGATCGGGCTGCAGCGCGAGCGGCTCGCCGAGCTGCAGGTGCGCTCGCGCATCCGCGACGACATCGAGGGCGGCCAGCAGAAGCAGCAGCGCGAGTACATCCTGCGCAAGCAGCTGGAGTCGATCCGCAAGGAGCTCGGCGACGACGAGAGCTCGGTGGCGGACGAGTACAGGACCAAGATCGCCGAGGCAGGCATGCCCGAGAAGGTCGCCGAGCAGGCCGAGAAGGAGCTGAAGCGGCTCGAGCGGATGAGCGAGCAGCAGGCCGAGTCGCAGGTCATCCGCACCTACCTCGACTGGCTGATCTCGATGCCGTGGTCGACGCGCTCGGAGGACAAGCTCGAACCGGCGCACGCCCGCGAGGTGCTCGACGCCGACCACCACGGCCTCGACGACGTCAAGGAGCGCATCGTCGAGTTCCTGGCCGTGCGCAAGCTCCGCGAGGAGCGCGGGTTCAAGGCCGACCGCAAGGCCGGCGCCATCCTCACCCTGGTCGGGCCGCCCGGCACCGGCAAGACGTCGATCGGCGAGAGCGTCGCCAAGGCGCTCGGCCGCGAGTTCGTGCGCATGTCGCTGGGCGGCGTGCGCGACGAGAGCGAGATCCGCGGCCACCGGCGCACCTACGTCGGCGCCATGCCAGGCCGCCTGGTGCGGGCGCTCAAGGACGCCGGGACGATGAACCCGGTGATCCTGCTCGACGAGGTGGACAAGCTGGGCGCGGACTGGCGCGGCGACCCCTCGTCGGCGCTGCTCGAGGTGCTCGACCCGGCGCAGAACCACTCGTTCCGCGACCACTACCTCGACGTCGAGCTCGACCTGAGCGAGGTCTTCTTCATCGCCACCGCAAACATGGCCGACACGATCCCCCGCCCGCTGCTCGACCGCATGGAGGTCATCTCCTTCGACGGCTACACGGTGGACGAGAAGGTTGCGATCGCCCGCGACTACCTCGTGCCGCGGCAGCGCGAGCGCAACGGGCTGCTGCCCGAGGAGATCACGGTGGACGACACCGTGCTGAACACGATCGCCACCGACTACACCCGTGAGGCCGGCGTGCGCAACCTGGAGCGCGTGATCGGCAAGGTGCTGCGCAAGACGGCAACCGGCGTCGCAGCGGGCAAGCTCATGCCGCCCGTGACGATCGACCTGCCCGTGGTGCGCGACGCGCTCGGCCGCCAGCGCTTCTTCCAGGAGGCGGCAGAGCGCACCGCCACCCCGGGCGTCGCAACCGGCCTCGCCGTCACCGGTGTGGGCGGCGACGTGCTGTTCATCGAGGCGATGCGGATGAAGGGCACCGAGAGCCTCGTCCTGACCGGCCAGCTCGGCGACGTCATGAAGGAGTCGGCGCGGATCGCGCTGTCCTGGGTGCGCGCCCACGCAGGCGAGCTCGGCATCGCCGAGTCAGCCTTCGACGGCACGACGTTCCACCTGCACGTGCCGGCGGGTGCGATCCCCAAGGATGGCCCCAGCGCGGGCGTGACGATGACGACGGCCCTCGTGTCGCTGCTCACCGGCCGCCCCGTCAAGCACACGGTGGGCATGACCGGCGAGGTGACGCTGCAGGGGCGCGTGCTGCCGATCGGCGGGCTCAAGCAGAAGGCGCTCGCCGCGCACGCGGCCGGGCTCACCGACGTGATCGTTCCGGAGCGCAACCGCGGCGACATCGACGAGGTGCCGGAGGAGGTGCGCGCGGTGCTGCGCTTCCACCCCGTGCTGAGCCTCACCGAGGTGCTCGCGCTGGCGCTCGAGGACGCGCCGACCGCCGGCGACGCGGTGCGCGACGCCGAAGCCGCCGCCGCGTCCGCTGACGGCGCCGAGGCCGAAGGGCCGCGTGTCGCCACGCTGCCGTAAGTGCGCCCCGGTTCCCGAGGACGTCCGCGTCGCGGCGGATCTCCTCGGGAGC
>CANNRA010000123.1 GCA_947507735.1 Actinomycetota bacterium | reverse complement strand
GCAGCGCAGGTGGCCCTCATCGTGCGGCCGGCGCCGCCGCTCCCCGGAGAGGGCGCCGGGCTCCCAGCCGGTCTGCCACTCGCCGCGTGTACGCGTCTGCGCCTGGGCGAGCTCGCCGCCGATCTCGCGCCGCGCAGCCTCTACCTCGATGCCGACACGCTGACGACGGCGCCGCTCGATGCGTTGCTCGCCACCCAGCTCGGCGCCCTCCCGTTCGCAGCGGTTGCCGATCCGGCGATCCCGCGCGTCGACCACCGGCTGGGCGTGCAGGGCTGGAAGAGGCTCGGCATTCCGCCCGAGGCACCGTTCTTCAACTCGGGCGTGCTGCTCGTGGACAACCGGCGCTGGCAGGAGGCCGGCATCGGCAGCCTGGCCTTCCAGCGGCTGCGCGAGGGCGAGACCGCCGCGTGGGAGCAGGGCGCGCTGAACGCCGCTGCTCTCGGTTGGTGGGTGCCGCTCGACGCGCGCTGGAACACGCCGGTGCCCAATGCCTTCATGCTGCCGCTGCCGGGCGGCCGCGCGCTCGCCAAGGGTGGGCTGCGCCCGCCGCTGGCCTCCGGCGTCCTCCACTTCACCGGGCGCGTCAAGCCCTGGCATGCGGGCTACCCGCCGAGCCCGGCGCGGGTTGCCTACCTGCGGGCCTGGCGCGAGCTGTTGCCCGGCGAAGCGATGCCCCGGACGCGCGGTCTGGTTGGCTGGCCCGTGGCCCGCCTGGCCGGCCGCCTCTCCGAGCGGTAGCGGCTAGAGCGCGCCGGAGACGGCGCCAAGCACCGTCTCGTGGGCGACATCGAGATCGCGACGGACGAACCGGCAGGCGACGCCGGCGCCCGCGCACGCAGCGACGATCGCGTCGAGCGTCTCGCGGGGCAGGTCGAGCGCCGTCACGAGCACCGCGTCGGGCGCTGTCCGCGCCAGGACATCGGCGATCTCGCGGGTGGAGCCGAGCACCGCCACGCCGAGCAGCTTCCGCCGATGCAGCGCCGGATCGTCGTCGACGAAGCCGACGACCAGCTCGCCCGGCGTCTCGCGCAGCTCGCGCACGAGGCTGCGGCCCTCGCGCCCCGCCCCGACCACCAGCGTGCGGTGGCTGCGGTCGCTCGGGCGCAGCGTGCCCAGCGTGTGCGAGATCGCCCTCTCGCCGAAGCGCTCGGCGCCGACCATGACGATGCAGAGGAGCGCGTCGATGACGAAGATCGTCCGCGTCAGGCTGCCGAAGTCGAGGGTCAGGAAGAGGAAGACGAAGGCGACGATCTCGGAGCTGATCACGGCGAGCGCGATTGCCAGGGCATCGCGGGAGCCGCCGTAGCGCCAGACGCGCCGGTAGAGCCCGAAGGCGAGGAACGCGGCGAAGCGCGCGACGAGAATCGCGGGCAGCGACACCATGAAGACGTGGCGCTCGTAGCTCGTGCCCGAGCCGATCACGAGCAGGAAGTAGGCGATCGCGAAGGCCGCCGTGACGACGGCGAAGTCGACGACCGTCTCGAGCAGCCGGCCCAGATTGAGCACCAGCGGGCGGGCCTTGCTCGTGCCGCCGTCGGGCGACTGCACGTCGCGCTTCACGTCGCCGAGGAAGGTGGCGAACTGGACGAGCAGCACGAAGGTGATGAGCACGCCGACCAGCGTGATGCGGCTGTTGCCGATCACGTTGTAGGCGAGGCTCGTGCCGCCCAGCGTCGCGGCGATCACTGCCAGCAGCACCACGGCGCGCTTCTCGCTGAGGCCTCGCTCGACGAGGCGGTGCGAGGTGTGGTCGCGGCCGCCCTTCGACACGGGGCGCTTCTCCAGGATGCGCACCACGGTGACGAGCGTCGTGTCGAGGATCGGCACGGCGAGGATCAGAATCGGCAAGAGCAGCGTGGCCACCGTGGTCGAGGCGACCTTGTAGCTCGTCAGCAGCCCGAGCGTCGCGAGCGTGAAGCCGAGCAGCTGGCTGCCGGAGTCGCCCATGAACACGGCGGCGGGGCGGCGTGGCCGCAGGTTGAAGGGCAGGAAGCCGAGGCAGGCGAGGCCGAGCGCGCCTGCGAGCACGAGCACCATGCGGTTCGGATGCTCGGTGACCGCGTCGATCGCAAAGAAGAGGGCAGCGATGCCCGCGGTCGAGCCGGCGAGGCCGTCCATGTTGTCGAGCAGGTTGAAGGCGTTGGTGAGACCCACCAGCCAGACGACGGCGATGGCTGCGGCGGCGATGTCGTTGTGGACGATCTCGACGCGCACCCCGCTGACCAGCACGCACGCGACGGCACCGAACTGCGCGCCGAGCTTGAGCAGCGGCGGCAGCGCCTTCACGTCGTCGATCAGGCCGGCGACGAAGAGCAGCGAGCCGCCGACGAGGATGCCAGCGAGCTCCGCGGTGCCCGTGACGCCACCGGCGAGCCACGTGAGCAGCACGGCCGAGACGAAGGCGATGTAGATGGCGACGCCGCCGAAGGTCGGCGTGGGACGCGTGTGCCAGCGGTCGGCCGTGGGCTTGGCCACGAGCAGCCCCCCTGCAGGCGAGCGAAGCAGCGCGAACACAACGAGGGCCGCGAGCGGCGCCGCGACGAGGACGACGAGCGCGCTCACGAAGAGAAGGCTACCGTGGCCGTGTGAGGGCGGTGTGAGCGCGTTTCGGCGCGCGCGCGTGAGCGAGAAGCCGAGGCCATGCGCACATGGTGCGCGCCCCGTCGGTCGGAGGGGCGCCTAGACTCACGGCGTGGCGATCTACCTTGACCTGCTCCGCTACCGGGAGCTGTTCCTCAATCTCTTCCGGCGCGATCTGCGGGCGAAGTACAAGGGGTCGGTGCTCGGCGTCGCCTGGTCGCTCGCGCACCCGCTGCTGCTGATGGGCATCTACCTGCTCGTCTTCTCGGTGCTGTGGCGGGCCGTCGGCACGATCGACCACTACCCGCTCTACCTGCTGAGCGGCCTCGCGGTGTGGGTGCTGCTCGGGGCGTCGCTGAGCAACGCCTCGCGCTCGCTGCTCAACATGTCCGACCTGATCAAGAAGGTGAAGTTCCCGCGCCAGCTCGTGCCGCTGAGCGTCGTGGCCTCGCAGCTGCCCTCGTTCGTGGCGATGCTCGTGGCGCTGTTCGCGCTCAACCTCTCGCTGCTGCCGCGGGTGCGCGCGACGATCTGGCTGACGCTGCCGCTCTCGCTGCTCGTGATCTGTTTCGTGGCGGGTCTTGCGCTCGCGATCGCCTCGGCCAACGTCGTCTTCCGCGATGTCGAGCACATCACGCAGGCGGTGCTGCTGCCCTGGTTCTTCCTGACGCCGCTCGTCTACTCGCTCGACAAGCTGCCCGGCGGCCTCTCGCACCATCACGTGCTCAAGGAGATCCTGCGCTGGGGCAACCCGGCCACCCCGGTGATCGAGGCGTTCCGCCGACCCCTCTACGCGGGCGAGCTGCCGCGCCTGTGGGACGTCGTCTACCTGGCCGGAGCTGCGCTCGTCTCGCTCGCGCTCGGTGCGTTCGTCTTCAAGCGCGTGGACGACCGGATCGCCGTCGAGCTGTGATCCTGGCGTCGTAGACCCACGGCTCGTCTCCCGCGGCGCGTACGGCGGGGAGGCCTGCCACCGGCGCCGCCTCCTCGGTGAGCGCGTCCAGCGCGACCGACGCGCACAGCAGCGGTGAGCTGAAGCTCGGGTTGCGGCCGCCGCCTGGCGCCCAGGGCGCCAGCTCGGCAGCCTGCCGGCGCAGCAAGCCCCTCGCCGCGTCGACCGACCCACCGACGACGCCGTAGCCCTCCTGGTGGGCGTCCAGCACGAGGCGCACCCAGTCGGGCGCCAGGTCGATCCCGGGGGCGAGACGCGCCACCGCGGCAGCCTCCTCCGGCCGGGCGACGAGGGCGTCCGGCTCGTCCTGGCTGGCCAGCACGCCCGGGTCGGCGCCGACGACGGCCAGCCTGCGCTCGATCCGCGGTGCCACCTCGAGCGCGAACGAGGGCGCGTGGCTCCCCACCTCGGCGAACCAGCGCTTGCGCTCGTCCACGAGGTCGAGGGCGAGGCGGTAGCCGCCTGGCGGCAGCACGGCGCGCACCTGCAGGTCGAGCGCCACCTCGCCGCCGGGCGGCACCTCGTGCGGCAGCTCCGTGCGCACGCCGTCCCACAGCAAGGGGTTGCCCAGCGCATCGAGCCAGTGGTAGCTCGCCTTGACGCCGCGGCCGCCGTTCAGCGGTCGCCACGTCGCCGAGCCGGCGTTCTGCAGCGTCGCGCGCACGCGGCCGAGGGCGCCGGCCCGGGGCGGGTCGATCTCCACCGCCAGCCAGCGCACCGAGAGGGGGCCCGCCGCAACGGGATGCTCGCCGATGCGCGTCATCTGCGGGCTAGTCTAGGCCTCGTGACCGTCGCCCCTCTCCTCGTCCGTACCGCGCGCCGTGAACAGACCGAGCGCACCCCCGTCTGGTTCATGCGCCAGGCCGGCCGCTCGCTGCCCGAGTACCGCGAGCTGCGCGTCGGCCGCACCCTCTTCGAGACCTGCGAGTCGCCCGAGCTGTGCGCCGAGGTGACGCTGCAGCCGGTGCGCCGCCACGACGTCGATGCCGCCGTGATGTTCGCCGACATCATGTCGCCCGTTCTCGGCATGGGCATCCCGGTGAAGCTGGTCGAGAACGTCGGCCCCGTCGTCGACGAGCCGATCCGCACCGCCGCCGACCTCGCCCGCATCACGCAGAGCGATCCCACGGAGTACGCGGCCGGCATCCTCGGCGCGATCCGCATCGTCCGCCGCGAGCTGCGCCCCGACCAGGCCGTCGTCGGCTTCTGCGGCGGCCCGTTCACCGTCGCCGGCTACCTGATCGAGGGCAAGCCGAGCCGCGACTTCCTGCTCGTCAAGCGGATGATGTACTCCGATCCCGCCACCTGGCACGGCCTGATGGCGCGCCTCACCGACTGCTTCGTGCCGTACGTGCAGGCGCAGGTCGCCGCCGGCGCCGACATCATCCAGCTCTTCGACTCCTGGGTCGGCAACCTCTCGGTCAATGACTACGAGGAGTTCGTCGCGCCCTACTCGGCGCGCATCCTGGCCGGGGTGAAGGAGGTCGGCGTGCCGTCGATCCACTTCGGCACCGGCACCGCCACGCTGCTGCGCTCGATGGCGGCTGCGGGCGGCGACGTGATCGGCCTCGACTGGCGCATCCCGCTCGATCGCGGCTGGGCCGAGGTGCCCGATCGCGCCGTCCAGGGCAACCTCGACTCGACCCTCCTGCTCGCCCCCTGGGAGCGTCTGGAGGCCGGCGCGCGCGACGTCCTCGAGCGCGCCCACGGCAAGCCCGGTCACATCTTCAACCTGGGCCACGGCATCCTGCCGCCCACCGATCCCGACCAGATCACGCGCCTTGCGGCGTTCGTGCGAGAGTACGGGCAGAGCTAGACTCCGCCGACTCTCAGGACTGAAAGGGCGACACCATGCGTCACGCACTGCGGACATCTCTTCTCGGACTCGCACTCGGGCTGGTGCTGGCCTGTGCTGCTCCCGCCCTGGCGGCGACGAGCGGGGCACGCTCCGGGCAGGTGGACGGCACCCGGGCCTGCCTGACCAGGCAGTTCGGTGAGCAGAAGCTGCAGGCGTTCCTCGCAGGCGCGTCGTACAACGGCAGCGATGCCGTCAAGTTCAAGGCGTGTGGTCTCACCGGTTCGCAGGCGATGGCGCTGTTCCAGCAGGTCGGCAAGGGCAACGCGCAGGGCCAGACGCAGGGCGGCGGCCAGAGCGGCGGCACGCAGGGCGGCTCCTTCTCCGACCAGATGAGCGCTGGCCGCTGCACCGGCAAGGGCGGCAAGCTGACTGCGCCGCTCGTCGATGCCTCGAAGCTCGCCTACATCTACCCGTACGGCGGCATGATCCTGGCCCACATCACGCCGGTCGACCACACGTACTTCTACTACCCGCAGGACTCGCAGACGCCGGCGCCCGCAGGCTCCTACCTCGTCACCTCCCCCGCGAGCGGCACGATCGTTGCGGTCGGCAAGCTCGACAGCGACTACCGCGTGGTGCTCGAGGTCAGCTGCGACGTCTACGTCATCCTGATCCACGTCCAGGAGCTGAAGGGGCCGCTCGCCAAGTACAACAGCCTCGGCCGCGGCAAGTCGGCCGGCGATCGCGTGACGGTGAAGGCAGGCGAGCTGATCGCCGACGACAGCTCCTCTCCTGGCTTCGACTTCTCCGTCCACGACGGCCGCGTCTCGCTGAAGGGCCTGCTCAATCCGGCCGCCTACGCCTCCACCGAGAACTGGAAGATCCACACGGTCGACCCGGCCGCGTACTGGACGCCGTCGATCTGGGCGGGCTACGCGGCCAAGCTGCTGCGCACCGCCGCCCCGCGCGTCGGCAAGCTCGACTATGACGTCGCGGGCACCGCCAGCGGCAACTGGTTCCGGCAGGGCACCAATGGCTACCAGGGTCTCCAGACCACGTCGAAGATCGTCAAGCCGAGCGATATGCGCGGCTACTGGGACGGCCACCTGGCCCTCGCCAGGGATCCCGTCGACCCCAGCGCCATCGTCATCTCGACGGGCGACTACGACGGCTGCGCCTGCCAGTTCGCGGTGGTCGGCAACACGCCGGCGCCCGAGAAGGTGACGGCCGCGAGCGGCATCGTCGTCTACGCCCTCGCCGAGCGCGAGCTGCTCGACCCGAAGACCGGCCAGCCCGTCGCCGACATGCGCAAGCCGCCGATCGGCTACAAGGTGCGTCCGCACAACGAGGCTGCCGGCCTGCTCGCTGTCCGCGTCAACAAGGACGCCACGCTGACGGTCGAGAAGCTGCCCGGCGTCACTGATCCGAAGCTGTTCGCCGGGTTCGGCGCGAACGCCAGGACGTACGTGCGCTAGAAGACGCGCCCGGGCGGGAAGCACTTCAAGGTGCAGGACGCGGCCGGGAACACCGTCTACACCCTTCCGGGCACTCCGTCCGGCCAGGTGTGGCGAGGTCGATTGCTCTCCGAACTCCGGAAGCGAGGGATCATCGAGTGAACACGTATGCGCTTGAGATCGTCACGGTGCCAGGCTCTGCCGATCCGGCCTTCCTCG
>CANNRA010000122.1 GCA_947507735.1 Actinomycetota bacterium | reverse complement strand
GGGCGTGCCCGGGATCGAGTGGCTCGGCATCTCATTCGTGGACGAGGGAGCGCTGCTGCTTGGCCCGTGGGCGGGCGCCGAGCGCGCACCGGGCGCGCCGCCGCCCGTGCGCATCCCGATCCGCTTCCAGGGCACGACGGTCGCCGAGCTCGGCGTGGCCTGCGCTACGCCGGACGCAGCCGTCCAGGCCCAGCTCGAACGGCTGGCGGCCCTGCTCGCGGCGCACTGCCTGGTCGGCTGGGACACCGGCGGCGTCCCCTGGGACGAGCTGTAACCACCACAGGAGGCTGAGCACGGGCATGGCGATCACCCACCCGCACCACACGGCACTGTTCGTCACCGACCTTGACCGGTCGCTGGCCTTCTACACGGAGCTGCTGGGCTTCGAGCTGCTCAACCGCAACGACGACTGGGGCGGCGAGTTCCTCGACCGCGTGACGAACGCGACGGGCGCGCGCATCAACCTCGCCGTGCTGGAGCTGGGCGGCGTCGTCATCGAGCTGATCCAGGTGCTCGCACCGGCAGGCTTCGCGAGCGACGCCTCGACGGCCGAGAGCGGCCTGGCGCGCATCGGCTTCGTGGTGGAGGAGATCGAGCAGGTGGCCGCACGGCTGCGCGCCGCGGGCGTGCGCTTCATGGGCAGCGGCGAGATCCAGACCGTCTGGTGGGAGCCCGAGCCCGGCGCCGAGGGCGAGGTGACGTCGCACTTCAAGGGCGGCCGCGCCGTCAACTTCTTCGACCCCGACGGGATCATCCTGGAGCTGCAGGAGCCGGTGGAGCGGGGCCGGATCAGCTAGGACGGCGTGACGCGGTACGCGTCGAAGACCTGATCGACGTTGCGTAGCGCCACGAGCAGCGAGCGCAGGCCCTGCACGTCGCCGAGCTCGGCCGTGTACCAGTTCTTGGCGAGCTGATCCTCGGTGCCGCCGCCGTAGGCGACGATGTTCGCGCCGTGCTCGCTGAAGGTGCGGGCGATGTCCTCGAGCAGGCGCGGGCGGTCCCAGGCGTCGATCGCGATCTGCACGCGGAAGCTGGCGTCGGCTCCGCCATCCCACTCGACCGGCGTGAAGCGCTCGGCCTGCTTGCGTAGCGACCGCACGTTGGGGCAGTCGTCGCGGTGGATGGTGATGCCCTTGCCCAGCGAGACGTAGCCGCAGATGTCGTCGCCGGGCACCGGGTTGCAGCACTTGGCGAGGCGCACCAGCACGTCGGGCACGCCGGGCACCGCGATGCCAAAGCTCTGGCCGGGCGTCTGGCGGCGTGTCCGCGCCGTCTTCGTCGGCAGCGGCGAGTCATCCTCGACCGCATCGGTCTTCAGCCGGTTGATGACCTTGTTGACGATCTGCGACGTGGTGAGCTTGCCCGAGCCGACGGCGATGTAGAACTCGTCGGCCTTCTTGAAGCCGAGCTCGCGGATCACCTGGGCGAGCACGGCCGAGCCAGCAAGCTTCTTGTACGGCAGGTGCTGCGCGCGCAGCGCCTGCTCGAGCGCCTCGCGGCCCTTGTGCTCGGCGTCATCGCGGGTCTCGCGCGAGAAGTGGCTGCGGATGCGGTTGCGCGCGCGCGACGAGACGGCCAGGTTCATCCAGTCGCGCGAGGGACCGCGGCCGGCCTTCGAGGTGAGGATCTCGATGAAGTCGCCGTTCTTGACCTTGTAGTGCAGCGGCACGATGCGGCCATTGACCTTGGCGCCGACGGTGCGATGCCCGACGTCGGTGTGCACCGCGTAGGCGAAGTCGATCGGCGTCGAGCCGGCAGGCAGCGTCTTGACCTCGCCCTTCGGCGTGAAGACGTAGACCTCGTCGTCGAAGAGGTCGGTGCGCAGGTTCTTGAGGAACTCGCCGGGGTCGGCCTCGTCCTGCTCCCAGTCCATGAGGCCGCGAATCCACGCCGACCACTCGGGGTCGAGCCGGTCGCGGCGCGAGCCCTTGTACAGCCAGTGCGCGGCGACGCCGAACTCGGCCGTCTCGTGCATGTCGCGGGTACGCACCTGGATCTCCAGCGGGCGCCCCTCGGGGCCGATCACGGTGGTGTGCAGCGCGCGATAGCCGTTGAGCTTCGGCATCGCGATGTAGTCCTTGAAGCGGCCGGGCATCGGGCGCCACAACGAGTGGATCAGGCCGAGCGCGCCGTAGCAATCGCGCGTGCCCTCCTCACCCTCGTGCTGGACGATGACGCGCATCGCCGTGAGGTCGAAGATCTCGTTGAACTCCTTGCCCTTGCGCGCCATCTTGTCGTAGATGGAGTAGAAGTGCTTCGCGCGGCCATGGATGTCGGCGGTGATGCCGGCCTTCTCGGTCTCGCTGCGCAGCACGAGGGCGGCCTCGCGCACGTGCTCCTCGCGGTCGGCGCGGCGCTCCGAGACCATCGCCTTGATCTCCTGGTACTTGCGCGGGTGGAGCACCTGGAAGGCGAGGTCCTCGAGCTCCCACTTGACCTTGTTGATACCGAGGCGGTGCGCGATCGGCGCGTAGACCTCGAGCGTCTCCTTCGCCTTCTGGGTCTGTTTCTGTTTGCCCAGGTACTCGATCGTCCGCATGTTGTGGAGGCGGTCGGCGAGCTTGACGAGGATGACGCGGACGTCCTGCGCCATCGCGAGGATCATCTTGCGGTAGTTCTCGGCCTGCGCGTGCTCGCGGCTCTGGAAGCTGATCCGGCTGAGCTTCGTGACGCCCTCGACGAGCAGCGCCACCTCGTCGCCGAACTCGGCCCGGATCTCCTCGATCGCGACGCCCGTGTCCTCGACCACGTCGTGCAGCAGCGCGGCCGCGATGGTCTGCTCGTCGAGCCGCAGCTCGGCGCAGATCAGCGCCACGCCGATCGGGTGGATGATGAAGTCCTCGCCGGAGCGGCGCACCTGGCCCTCGTGGGCGCGTGCGGCGTGCTCGAACGCCTTCTTGACGAGCTCGGTGTCGGCGTCTGCCTTGTACGAGCTGAGGTCGGCAACCAGCTCGTCGAGCAGGTGCCGGTGACGCTCGACGGCCTCGACGACGGACATGGGGGAAAGTGTAGTCGCGGCTCTCGTCTGCAGCGCCGCGCGCGGCGGTAGCGCCCACTCTGTCCGGCGGTAGCGCCCGCTCTATCCGGCAGGAGCGCCGCCGGCCGCCCCGAACTCCTGCCCCGATGCTCCGTCGCCGCCGTGCACGCCGCCGCGCCCGCGCCCTCGCGCAGGTGCTCGCCACGCTCGACGCTGCTGCTGCGGCAGCCCACCGCCCTGTGCCGGTGCCCGTGCGCCGCCGCTCCGTGCTGATCGGCGCCTCGCGCCGCGCGGCCTAGGCTCGCGCCGGCCGCTCCCGGGGAGGTTCTACGCCGCGGCTTGCGCGGTGACGCCGGGCTCGCCGCCGAGCAGTGCCCGGAAGGTTGGCGACTCCAGCAGGTTGCGGCGGCGCGCGCCCGCGGGGGCACCCGGCCCGACGCCGATCTCAGCGAAGACCGCGCGAGCGGACGGCTCCCAGCCGACCTCACCGGCACGCCACTGCTCGGCGAGCCAGCCACGCAGCTCGGCGTAGCGCTCGGGCGTCGCGAAGACGCGCTTCACCACGAGCTGCGGCGACACCGTGCCATTCCAGCGATTCTCCTGCAGCTTGAAGGCGACATCCCAGCGGCCGCCGGGCGCGCGATACGTATCGACGTCGGCCCCGCAGTTGAAGGCGACGGCGCTGCCTGCATCACGGTCGTTCTGGCGGACGCGGAAGCGCAGGTGCTTGCCGTCCGTGCCCATCGTCTGCGCGTCGGTGATGGCGCAGTCGTTGACGAGCAGGGTGACGCCCGGGTTGCCGAGGCCGAAGGGGGCGAGCCGGCCCAGCTCGCCGGCGAGATCGAGCGTCAGCATGTCGCCGGGCACGAGCGCGTCGACCGTGAGGCCGGGCACGAGGTCGCTGTCCCTGAGATTGGCATCGGCGTGCGCGAGGAAAGCCTCGCGGAAGGCATCGACGTTGCCCGGCTCGATGGTCAGACCAGCGGCAGCACGGTGGCCGCCGTAGCGCAGCAGGTGCGCGCTACCGGCGCCGATGCCGGCGTGCAGGTCGTACGCGGAGATCGAGCGCCCCGAACCCTTCCAGGCGGGCTCGCTGCCGGCGATCAGCACGACGGGACGGCTGAACTGCTCGACAAGGCGCGAGGCGACGATGCCGATCACGCCCTCATGCCACTCCGCGTCGGCGAGGCAGTAGGCGCGGCGACGCTGCTCCTCGGGCGGCAGGCTCTCGATCCGCGCGACCGCCTCGTTGAGCATCCTGTCCTCGACGGCCTGGCGATCGCGGTTCATGCTCTCGAGCTGCGCGGCAAGGTCGCGGGCGACGGCCGGATCGTCGGCGAGCAGGAGCTCGAGCGCGGCCTCGGGGCGGCCGAGGCGGCCAGCGGCGTTGATGCGCGGGGCGAGGCGGAAGCCGACGGCGCCCTCGTCGACGGCGGCCGGGTCGACGTTGGCGGAGCGCATCAGGGCCTGCAGGCCGGGGCGCGTCGTGCGGGCGAGGCGGCGCAGACCGGCGATGGCGAAGCCGCGGTTCTCATCCACCAGCGGCACGACGTCGGCGATCGTGGCGAGCGCGACCAGATCGAGGTGGCGCTCCAGGCTCTCGCTGCCGGCGGGCAGCAGGGCCTGTGCGAGCTTGTAGACGACGCCCGTGCCGCAGAGCGCCGGGTACGGGTAGCTGGACGGCTGTGTCGCGACGATCGGGCAGGCGGGCAGCACCTCGGCGGGACGGTGGTGGTCGGTGACGATCACCTGCATGCCGAGCTCGAGGGCGCGGTCGACCTCGGGGGCTGCCGTGACGCCGCAGTCAACGGTAAGGATCAGGCCGATGCCCTCGGCGTGCAGCTCCTCGACGGCAGGAATGCTCAGGCCGTAGCCGTTGGTGAAGCGGCTGGGCAGGCGCCAGGTGACGTCGCAGCCGATCTCGCGCAGCACGAGCACCGCGAGCGTGGTGGCGCAGATGCCGTCGACGTCGTAGTCGCCGTGGACGCAGATGCGCGTTCCGGCGGCCGCGGCGGCGCGCAGCTGCTCGACCGCGACGGCCATGTCGCCGAGCAGGAAGGGGTCGTGGCCGGGCAGGGCGCCCTCGATGAAGGCGCGCGCGGCGGCGGGCTCGCAGTAGCCGCGGCGCACCAGCACGGAGGCCGTCACCTCATCGACGCCGAGCGCAGCGACGAGCTGCTGCACATGCGCGGCATCGGCCGGGCGGATCGTCCAGGTGCCCTCGCTCATCGAGGGCTACGGTACGGACCTGACCGGATGGACCGGACCGGTGCGGCAGCGCCGCGGGCAGCGCGGGCGGGACGCTCTAGGAGCGCGTGGCGCGCTTGCGGATGCGCGGGGGGCCGTCGAGGTCATCGTTGCCGCGCCAGTGCTGCAGCGCGACCTTCCCCCAGAAGACGATGAGTCCGGCGACGATGCCGAACGAGATGACGAACACCGGTGCGAGCAGGATCGCGCGCTCCAGCGAGATGTCAAAGATGACCTTGGAGAGCAGCACGAGCAGGATCGCGGCAACGAGCGCGGCGGCGGTGATCTTGGTCTGCTTCGAGATGACCATGCGAGGTCGAGTGTAGACGGACAGCCCTCCCCCGCTACGGTTGAGCCGTGCGCGACGAGAACTACAGCTCGGGCGACGACTTCATCGTTGAGTTCGTCGGCTACCGCTTCTGCTTCAACGCAGCCGACTTCGAGCAGCGCTCCGTGGCTGCCGCCGTGAAGCTGCACCTCCTGCCAGGCTCCGAGCTCGAGGCCGAGGAGACCGCCGACCTGGTCGAGCTGGTGGCGGACGGCCGGATCGCCGATCCGCGCAGCAACCTGGGCCGCTACCTGCTGCGCAACTGGGAGAAGCTGGCGGCGCGTGACGGCGAGTCGCTCGTCTACTGGCTGCGCAAGATCGTCTTCCGTGGCGCGTGGCTCGACCACCGCGTCAAGGAGCGCCTGCTGGAGATCGCCTGGGACGACGAGCAGGCGGAGTTCGCGTATCGCGATCCGCGCGGCGGTCGGGCGTTGCTGGAGCTGGCGCCAGTGCCCTCCTGGCAGCAGCTGCAGTTCCGGCGCTAGCGATCAGCGCGGCGGGTGCGTCGCTGCCCAGTGCCGGGCGATCTCACCGCGGGTCGCGACCCACACGTCGCCGCGTGCCGCCACCTCGTCGAGGAACCGGGCGAGGCCGCGCATCCGGCCAGGCCGTCCGACGATGCGCGGGTGCAGGCCGATGCTCATCAGGCGCGGCGTGACCTCACCCTCCTCGGCCAGCTGCTCCAGGGTGTCGCTGAGATAGCGCTGGAAGTCGTCGCCGCCGGTGAAGCCGTTCGGCTGCAGGAACTTGAAATCGTTGGCGTCCAACGAGTACGGCACGACGAGGTGGGGCTGTCCGGCCACCTCGACCCAGTAGGGCAGGTCGTCGGCGAGCGAGTCGCTGTCGTAGGTGGCGCCGAGCTCGGCGGCGAGGCGCCGCGTGGCGAGGCTGGCACGCCCCGTGAACCAGCCGGTGGGCGTCTGGCCGCAGAGCCGCTCGATCGTGGCGTTGGTGCGCCGGATCTGCTCGCGCTCCTCCGCTTCCGGCACGGTTGCGTAGTCGATCCAGCGCCAGCCGTGGCCGGTCACTTCCCAGCCGGCACGCGCCATCGCGGCGGCCGCCTCGGGGTTCCGTTCGAGCGCCAGGCCAACGGCGAAGACGGTGACAGGCAGCGCGCGCTGCGTCAGCTCGCGGTGCAGCCGCCAGAAGCCGGCGCGGCTCCCGTACTCGTACATCGACTCGAACAGCGGCACCCGCCGGCCGGGCAGCGGCGGCACCCCCACCACCTCGAGCGACATGTTCTCGGAGTGGTCGTCGCCGTCGGGGATCGCGTGCTCACCGCCCTCCTCGTAGTTGAGGCAGAGGCTGAGCGCGACACGAGCGCCGCCGGGCCACTGCGCGTGCGGCGGCTGCTCGCCGTAGCCGACGAAGTCGCGCTCGTGACGGTCGGAGCTCACGGCTCGAAGAGCGGCGGCGTGCCGGGGTCGAAGGCGGCGCGGCCGGCCGGGTCACCCGCGTCGGGGCCGGTCGGCG
>CANNRA010000121.1 GCA_947507735.1 Actinomycetota bacterium | reverse complement strand
CCCGCGCCCGCGGCGGCGGGCGCAACCGCAGTGACCGCTTCCTGCCGAACGACTCCCGGGTGGACGAGCCGTTCCGCATCACGTCGCAGTCGACGCTGCGTGTCGCGGTGATCGGCGGCGTCGCCATCGTCGCCTTCGTCGTGCTCTTCCTGCGCCTCTGGTCGCTGCAGGTGCTCTCCGGCTCGCAGTACCTCAACACCGCGCTCGACAACCAGCTGCGCACCGTGCGTGTCGAGGCGCCGCGCGGCCCGATCCTCGACCGCAACGGCAACACCCTGATCACGAACCACCCGGGCACTGTGATCCAGCTGTGGCCCTCCGACCTGCCGAAGAACCCCGCCCAGCGCGCCGATGTGCTGCGCCGGCTCGCCATCGTGGCCGAGGTGCCGCTGGCCGATGTCACCGCCTCGATCAAGCGTCACGCCTCCGACCCGCTGACACCGATCAGGATCAAGGAGGCGGCCCGCGATGATCAGATTGCCTTCCTCTACGAGAACCAGTCACGCTTCCCGGGCATTCGTATCGGCCAGACCTACCTGCGCTACTACAACTCGCAGTCGCTGGCGGCCCAGCTGCTCGGCTACGTCGGCCTGATCAACGCCGACCAGCTAGCACGCCTGAGGAAGGACGGCTACCAGGCCTCCGACAAGGTCGGCCAGGCCGGCATCGAGGGCGTCTACGACAAGTACCTGCGCGGTACCCCGGGCGCCGCGGAGCTGCGCGTCGACTCGCTCGGCCGCCCGCGCGGCGACTTCAGCCTGCGTGCCCAGCCGCAGTCGGGCATGGCGGTGCGGCTCACGCTCGACATCGGCCTGCAGCGCGCCGCCGAGAAGGCGCTGAAGGTCGGCATCAACCTCGCCCACCAGCAGAAGAACTGGTACGCCAACGGTGGCGCCGTCGTCGTGCTCGACCCCCGTGACGGCGCCGTCCTGGCCATGGCCTCGTCGCCCACCTTCAAGCCCTCCGTTTACACCCGCCGCGCCACCCAGGCGGAGCTCGCGCCGCTCGTCGACCCGCAGGTGGCCGGGCAGGCCAACTATCCCGGCATCAACCGCGCCTCGGCGGGCCTCTATCCGGCCGGCTCGATCTTCAAGCCGATCACCGCGATCGCTGCGATGCAGGAGAACCTCGTCGAGCCGTACTCGACGCTGCCGTGCACGCCGCAGTTCAAGGTCAAGGGCCAGGTGTTCAAGAACTGGGACGCCTTCGCTAACGCCCAGATGACGCTCCCGGCGGCGCTCGCAGCCTCCTGTGACACCTACTTCTACCAGCTCGGCTACCGCTTCTACGGCCTGCCCAAGGATCGTGGCCAGCCGCTGCAGGAGTGGGCCCGGCGCTTTGGCATCGGCACCTCCACCGGCATCGACGTCGGCCCCGAGGCGACGGGCCTGCTGCCCACCATCGAGTGGCGCCAGCGGACGTATACGAAGAAGACCGACCCCTGCTGCTGGGAGATCGACCGGCTCTGGAAGCCCGGCGACTCGATCCAGCTCGCGATCGGCCAGAAGGACCTGCTGGTGACGCCGCTGCAGATGGCGCGCGCCTACGCCGCCCTCGCCAATGGCGGCAGCCTCGTCACGCCGTACGTCGTGAGCGACGTCGAGCGCATCGGCACCGGCGCTTCGCCGGTCGTCGAGCGCAACTTCCCGGCCCAGCCGCCGCAGTCGATCGGCATCGATCAGGGTGCGCTGTCCGTGGTGCGCGAAGGCCTCTACCTGGCCACCCACATCGACTACGGCACCTCCTCGGGCGTCTTCGGCACGTTCCCGGTGCCGATCGCCGGCAAGACCGGCACGGCCGAGAAGGCGGTCACCCTGCGCGACCGCAATGGCAAGGTGATCCACTCCGGGATCCTCGACCAGGCCTGGTGGTGCGGCTGGGGCCCGTACGACACGACCACGTTCAAGGGCAAGCCGCCGATCGTCGTCTGCGTGCTGATCGAGAACGGCGGCCATGGCGGCGAGACCGCAGCGCCGGTCGCCCTGCGCGTCTTCGAGCAGTACTTCGGCGTCAAAGCCCTCGCCGCCGCCACCAAGCCCTCCGACTGATGATCACCAGTGCCCGCACGCGCAGTCCGCGCGCCCACGACCTCGAGCGCAGCGAGCGCGCCGAGCTGGGGCTCGTCATCCGTCGCTTCGACTGGGTGCTCTTCGCCGCGACCGCAGCGCTGCTGGCCTACGGGCTCTGGGCCATTGCCGGCATCACGCAGCACGACGTGCCGGGGAATCCGCGCTACTTCGTCTCCCGCCAGATCATCTTTGCCGGCGTCGGCATCGCCGGCTTCTGCGTCACCTCGCTGATCGATACCGACCTCTACCAGCGGGCGCACCGGGTGATCTACGCCGGGCTCGCCGGCGTGATGGTGATCGTGCTGGTCGCAGGCGCGGCGGCCCGCCACTCGCGGCGGTGGATCGACATCGGCCCGTTCCGCTTCCAGCCCTCGGAGTTCGGCAAGCTGCTGATCGTCCTGGCGATCGCGGGCTTCCTGGCCGAGCGCTCCCGTAAGGGCGAGCGGCGCACCGTGATCACGGCGCTCGGCCTCGGGGCGGGCCCCACCCTGCTCGTCTTCATCCAGCCCGATCTGGGGACGGCACTCGTATTCGTGGCGGCGCTCGTCGCGCTGCTCTTCTGCGCCGGCATCCGCTGGGGGACGATGCTCGCGCTGGGGGCCGCCTTCGGGGCGTTCGTGCTCGCGGTGCTCTGGCTCCTGCCTGCGGCAGGCGTGCGCCTGTTGCACGACTACCAGGTGGCCCGACTCACGGGCTTCCTGCACCCGGGCCACGACCCGTCGGGCTCCACGTACAACGTCACACAGTCGATCACGTCGGTCGGCGCGGGCGGCCTGAGCGGCCGTGGCGTCGCCGGCGCCACCCAGACGACGCTGAACTACCTGCCCGAGCACGCCACGGACTTCGCCTTTGCCGCGCTCTCGGAGCAGCGCGGCTTCATGGGTGCCGCCTTCCTGCTCGTGCTCTACCTCGTGGTGGTGTGGCGCGGCCTGCGGTTGATGAACCAGGCGCGCGATTCATTCGCGATGATCGTGGCGGGCGGTATCGTCGTCGCCTTCGTCTTCCAGGTCTTCGTCAACGTCGGCATGAACATCGGCATCGCACCTATCACCGGCATTCCGCTCCCCTTCGTCAGCGTGGGCGGCTCGTCGCTGATCTCGAACCTGCTGGCGATGGGCGTGCTGCAGTCGATCCATGCCCGTGGCCGCACGGGGCGCGGCCGGAGGCCGTTGCGCTGATGGGCCTGCCGCTGAAGCCGCTGGCGCTGATGGCGCTGGCGCGCGAGTTCCAGTCGATCTCCGGGGAGACGGCAACGCTGGCCGTGGCTGGCGGCGGCGAGCTCGCCGGCGTGCTGCGTCGCGAGCTGGCTCGCGGCGAGGGCTCCGATCCGCTGGCGGTGACGGCGGCCTGGCGTGGCGCGACCGGCCTCGTCTGGATCCAGGCAGGTGCGGCCAGTGCGGCCGACGAGGCCGAGCTGCACGCGGCCACTGTCGCGAAGGTGCCGATCGTGGCGGTCATTGTTGCCGCGCCCGACCTCCGCCTGCCCTACGTCCTCGCCGCCGATCACGTCCACGTCGGCGCGGGGGAGGGCTTCCCGCTCGAGGAGATCGCCCGCGCGGTGGGGCGTCGTGTCGGCGACCGCTCGAGCGGCCTCGCTGCGCGGCTGCCGGTGCTGCGCCCGGGCATCTGCGACTCGCTGGTGAAGAACGCAGCGAAGCGCAACGCGATGGTCGGGTCGGTGGTGCCGGTGCCAGGCGCCGATCTGCCGGTGCTCGTGCTCACCCAGGTACGCCTCGTGTTGCGCATCGCGCACGCCCACGGCGAGCCGGTAGACACAACGCGTCTGCCCGAGCTGCTCGGCGTGGTGGTCGGCGGTCTCGGCCTGCGCGGGGTCGCAAGGCAGCTTGCAGGCTCGTTGGGGCCCGGTTGGCTGGTCAAGGGCGCGGTCGCCTATGGCGGCACGCGTGCGATCGGCGAGGCAGCGCTGCGCTACTTCGACCGCAAGGGCGCCGACGATGCTGCGGGCGCGCCTGCGGCGGGCGACACCGCGCCGGCCTGATCCATCCGATGGCGGACCTAGCATCGGCTACATGAACGGTGCAGAGAGCGTCGATGCCCGCCGGGAGCTCGCGGTCGCCGAGGCCGAGGCCTGGCGCGAGTACCTCGCAGCGGTGCGTGGCCGTCCACCCGCGGAGTACGCTGAGGTCGAGCCGTGGGCCTGGGCGCGCCTCTCGTCTCGCCTGCGCTCGATCCGGGCGCGCCGCGGCTGGGTCAGCCGCCACCTGGCCGCTGCGGCCTGAGCCCGGTGTCGCCCGTCCAGGCACTATTTCCCGGCCCGGCCGGGATCGCTGATAGCCTTTGCCACGAGGCACCTATGCCCCATTTTTTTAACGCTCTTCAGACGCCGCGCGCCGCGCACTCCATTTGGGGTTCGCTGTGCGCGCCGGCGCACCACCTACAGGAGATCCAGCTTGCCCCTTCCCCGGTTCCGTCGGAAGAAGTCCGATGAGGCATCCGACACACTGTTCGACACCACCCCTGTCGAGCCCGAGACACCGCTAGTCGTTCCCGACGTCGTGGCAGTCGCCGATGAGGCGGCCGTCGACGGCGAATCTCCTGCAGCTCGCAAGCGTCGCCGTGGCAATCGCGGGGGCAAGGGCCGCCGCAAGCCGGGCACCGGTGAGGGCGCTGAGGCGGGCGAGGGCACCGAGGCTGCCGCTGGCGAGGCGTCCTCCGGCACGCCCGCGAGGGCTCCGCGTGAGCGCCGTGAGCGCAGCGGCGAGGGCCGTGGCCGCGGCGAAAAGGCCGACGGCGCCGACAAGGGCGACAAGTCTGAGAAGTCCGACAAGTCCGAGAAGTCCGAGAAGTCCGAGAAGTCCGATCGCAGCCGCGGCCGGGGCCGCGAGCGGGAGCGCGATCCGCATCGCGAGGCCGAGCGGCAGCGCCGCAAGCAGCTCCAGCGCCGGGCGCCATTGCCACCGGCCAAGCGCGTGCTGCTGATCTCGGTTGACGTCGGCGAGCAGCGTGTCGCCGTGCTCGAGGACGGCAAGGTCGCCGAGGTCTATCTCGAGCGCCCCGAGCGCCGGTCGATCGCCGGGAACATCTACAAGGGCATCGTCGACAACGTGCTGCCGGGCATGGAGGCGGCGTTCATCGAGATGGGCCTCGAGAAGAACGGCTTCCTCTACGTGGACGAGATCGTCACCCCGGAGCTCGAGGGGCGTCGTCACGGCAAGAAGATCCAGGATCTGATCCAGCGCGGCGAGGAGATCATCGTCCAGGCCGTCAAGGATCCGATGAAGACGAAGGGCGCGCGGCTCACCACCGAGATCTCGCTGCCCGGCCGCTTCGTCGTGTTCGTGCCGTACGGCGAGGGGCTCGGCGTGTCGCGCCGCCTCGAGGACGACGAGCGCAGCCGCCTCAAGGACATCGTCAAGCGCATCGAGGTCCCGACGGGCGGCATCATCGTCCGCACCGCCGCCGAGGGTGCCTCTGCCGAGGACATCGAGCGCGACATCGTGTTCCTGCAGCGTCTCTGGAAGTCGATCCAGGCTCGCGCCAAGGGCTCGCCGGCGCCGTCGCTGATCTACCAGGAGGCCGAGCTGCCCCTACGCGTCGTCCGTGACCTGTTCACAGGCGATTTCGAGGGCTGCATCGTCGATAACGACCAGGCACTCAAGCGGATCACCGGCTACCTCAAGAAGACGTCGCCGCACATGGTCGAGCGCATCGCGCGCCACAACAAGGACGCGAAGCCGCTCTTCGAGGAGTACGGCGTGGACGCGGAGATCCGCTCGACGCTTTCGCGCCGCGTTGACCTGCCTTCCGGCGGCTATCTCGTCTTCGACTACGCCGAGGCATTCACGATCGTGGACGTCAACACCGGCCGCTTCGTGGGCTCGCGCTCGAAGACGTCCACGCAGCGCCTCGAGGACACGATCGTCAAGAACAATCTCGAGGCCGTCACCGAGGTCGTGCGCCAGCTGCGCCTGCGCGACATCGGCGGGATCATCGTCATCGACTTCATCGACATGGCGAACCCGAAGAACCGCCAGTCCGTCGAGGAAGCCCTCAAGGGCGAGCTCGAGAAGGACCGCACCAAGACGTACGTCGTCGAGATCTCGCCGCTCGGCCTGGTCGAGATGACGCGCCAGAACGTCACGGACGGCCCGCGCGAGCTGCTCACCAAGAAGTGCCCGACCTGTTCTGGCGACGGCATCGTCGTCTCCGAGAACACGGCTGCCGTCGATGCAGAGCGCCGCATGCGCGCCCTCGCGGCGGGCTCAAAGAGTGCCGCCTTCAAGATCGAGGTCAATGCCCGCGTCGCGGCCATCCTCATCGGTCCGGCGGCGTCCCGCCTGCGCGAGATCGAGGCGGCCACCAAGCGCCGCTTCCTCGTTGTTGGCCGTGACAGCATCCACATCGACCACTTCGCCCTGATCCAGGAGGGCCCGATCGAGCAGCTGCTGCCCGCAGCGCCCGTCGCCGAGGGCTCGTCGATCGAGCTGAAGCTCGCCGAGATCGGCCGCTTCGACTCGAACGCCGGTATCGCCAAGCACGAGGACACGACCTACGTCGTCGCCGGGGGATCGAAGCTGATCGGCAAGAAGGTCACCGCCCGCGTCGAGCGCTACCTCGACGGTGTCGCCTACGCGACGCTGCTCGATCCTGCGCCGAAGCGGCCGCAGGAGCCGATCACCGCCGAGAGCGAGGCCGAGAAGCCGACGCGCCAGGTGCGCCGCAAGGTGGTTGCCGCCGATGCCGACGGCACCGAGACTCTCAGCGACGAGACCGAGGAGCTGCTCGAGGACGGCGAGTTCGTCGAGGCTGTGGGCGCTGACGTTGACGTTGACGCTGACGCCGAGGACGAAGCAGAGGGTGCCGAGGGTGGCGCCACCGAGCTCGGCCCCGACGGCCTGCCGCGCAAGAAGCGCACGCGTCGCGGCTCCCGTGGTGGCCGTGGCCGCCGCAAGCCCGCCGGTACCGGTGCCGACGGCGAGGCCGGCGAGGACGCCGATG
>CANNRA010000120.1 GCA_947507735.1 Actinomycetota bacterium | reverse complement strand
TCCGTCGTACTGCCGAGGAGACGCGGGCCAACCTGCTCGCCAAGGCACACGGGCAGCGTCGCCTCAGCTTCGGCGTGCTCTGCATCGGCATCGCCGGCACGCTGCTCGCCGGCGTCGTCGCCGTGAACGTGCTCGTGCTGCGCCAGAACGTCGAGCTCGACCGTGCCACGCGCGACCGCACCATTCTCCGTGCCGAGAACGCGACGCTCGCGTCGCAGGTGTCGGCGGCCGTATCGGCGTCGCGCATCGCTGGTCTTGCCCAGCGCTCGCTCGGGCTCGTCCAGGTCGATCCCGAGGGGACGACCTACCTCAACCTGGGGAGCGGGAGGTAGCCCGCGCAGTCGCAGCCGGGCGCTCGTCCCGGCCACAGCCCCGCCGTCGTCCCCAGAAGGGTGGCGTCGCCGGCGGCAAGCTCGTCAACAAGCGCATCCGGCTGCTGCTCTTCGTCTTCGCCGCCCTCTTCCTCGTGACGGGCGCCCGCGCCTTCTGGCTGCAGGCGGTGGACGGGCCGCAGCTCGCGGCGATGGCGAACCGGCAGCACACGCAGACCGTCACGATTCCCGCGGGTCGCGGCACCGTGTACGACCGCAATGGCGTCGAGCTGGCGATCGGCGAGCAGGCGACCACCGTGTATGCCGATCCGACCCAGGTGAAGGACCCGCAGGGCGTGGCGCTCGCCGCCAAGGCAATCCTCGGCGTCGATCCGAACGCGATCTACAAGGCGCTGTTGAACAAGAACACGCACTTCGCCTACATCGCACGCCAGGCCGACCCGATCAAGGCCGCGCGGCTCCGGAAGAAGGCCTTGCCGGGCATCTTCTTCTACGGCGAGGAGCATCGTGCCTACCCGCAGGGGGCGGTCGCGGCGAACGTGCTCGGCTTTGCTGGCATCGACAATCACGGGCTCGCGGGGCTCGAGCACTCGCTGGATGCGAGCCTGGTCGGCCACCCGGGCAGCCAGACGGTGATCAAGGCGCCCGACGGCACGACCCTCGATGTCGAGAGCGCTACGCCGGAGCGGCAGGGCCAGAGCGTCGTCCTCGCGATCGACCACACGATCCAGGCGGAGGCCGAGGCGGTGCTGCGCGACTCGATGAAGCAGTGGCACGCGAAGGCGGCCTCCGCGGTCGTGCTCGACCCGATCACGGGCGAGGTGCTGGCAATGGCGAGCGCCCCTGGCTTCAACGCCAACAACTACGCGAAGGCTGACCCGGAGAGCCAGCGCAACCGCGCCGTCACCGACACGTACGAGCCTGGCTCGACCTTCAAGCTTGTCACGGTCACGGCTGCGCTCAGCGAGCAGCTCGTCACGCCGCTCACGAGATTCAATCTCCCGTACTCGATCGATGTCGCCGATCGCACCGTCCACGACGCCGAGCTTCGTGGCACCGAGACCCTCACCGTCCGCCAGATCCTCGCCCGCAGCTCCAATGTTGGCGCCATCACGCTGGCGCAGAAGCTCGGCAAGGCTCGCCTTGCCGCG
Organism: Actinomycetota bacterium; assembly: GCA_947507735.1. Lineage (GTDB taxonomy): Bacteria > Actinomycetota > Thermoleophilia > Gaiellales > Gaiellaceae > CANFDS01. The sequence goes on along the minus strand of CANNRA010000120.1, from coordinate 5,667 downwards.
TGGATCGAACGGTTCGGCTTCGGCAAGACGACAGGCATCGACTTCCCGGGCGAGAGCGCCGGCATCGTGCTCGCCACGAAGAACTGGTCGGGCTCGACCATCGGCAACGTGCCGATCGGTCAGGGCATCGCCGTCACGCCGATCCAGATGGCATCGGTGTACGCCACGATCGCGAACGGTGGCGAGCGGATCGTGCCGCGCCTCGTCCAGAGCGTCGACGGCAAGGCCACCCCGATGGTCAAGACGCGGGTCATCCCGGCGCCGCTCGCCAGGGAGCTGACCGGAATGCTGACCAACGTCGTCGTCACCGGCACCGGCATGGAGGCCGCGATTCCGGGCTTCAACGTCGCGGGCAAGACCGGTACCGCCGAGAAGCCCGATCCGCGCGGCGGCTACGCGAAGGGCAAGTACGTCGCGTCGTTCGTCGGCTTCGTGCCGGCCAGCAAGCCGCGCTTCGTCGTGCTGGTGCTGGTGGATGAGCCGCAGGGTTCGATCTTCGGTGGCGTCATCGCGGCGCCGGCGTTCCAGCGGATCGCCCGCTTCGCGCTGCAGTACTACGAGGTGCCGCCGGACGCGCCGAACACGCTCGTCGCTCCCGGTGGTGCGCCCGCCCGCGCTGCCGCCACGACTGCGCCTGCGACGGCTGCTGCGGTGTCGCCGGCGCTAACCGGTGTCACGAGTGGGACTGCCGGCCTCACGCCCCTCGGCTAGTCCCGCAGCGCGCTCTGCGCGCCGCCGCGCCCCGGGGGAAGAATGCTGGGCGCGCCGCTAGACTCGTCACGGAATGAACCTGGAGCGGCTGATCACTGCGCTCGCTCCGACCGACGTCGTGCAGCGGGCCCCGGTCGAGGTGCGCGAGCTCGCGTACGACGCGCGCTCGGCTCGCCCCGGCGACCTCTTCTTCTGCGTGCCCGGCCACGTGCGCGACGGTCACGACTTCGCCGCAGCCGCGGTCGAGGCGGGTGCCGTGGCGCTGGTGGTCGAGCGGCCGCTGCCGCTGCCGGTGCCCCAGCTCGTGGTGGTCGACGCCCGTGCGGCAATGGCCCGTGCCGCCACCACCTTCTACGGCGACCCGACGGCCGAGCTGCCCGTCGTCGGCGTCACGGGCACGAACGGCAAGACGACCACCGCGTACCTGCTGGCGGCGATCCTCGAGGCGGCGGGCCGGCAGGCGGGGCTGCTCGGGACGATCGAGGCGCGCGTGGGCGGCACGGTGCTGCCGGTGGCGCGCACGACGCCCGAGGCGATCGACCTGCAGCGGACATTCCGGGCGATGCTCGACGGCGGCGACCGCGCCTGCGCGATCGAGGCCTCGTCGATCGCGGCCGACCTGCACCGGCTGGATGGGACGCGCTTCGCGGCGCTTGCCTTCACGAACCTGACCCAGGATCACCTCGACTATCACGGGACGCTGGAGCGCTACTTCGCGGCGAAGCGGGCGCTCTTCACCGGCGAGACGGGTGGCGGCCTGCCTCCGGCCGCGGTCTCGGTGGACGACGCGTGGGGGAGGCGCCTGGCTGCGGAGCTGCAGGCTGCCGCCGGCGCGCCTCTGCTGACGTTCGGCTTTGCCGACGACGCTGACGTGCGACCCGAGGGCTTGCGGCTCGACGCGGCCGGGGCGCGCTTCACCGCCGCGGGCATGCTCATCGAGAGCCGGCTGCGCGGCCGCTTCAACGTCGCGAACGTCCTGGGTGCCGTCGCGGTGGCCCGGCTGCTCGGGCTGTCCGACGCGGCCGTGGCCGCCGGTGTTGCCGGGGTCGTCGGGGTGCCGGGCCGCTTCGAGGCGGTCGCCGCCGGGCAGCCGTTTGCCGTCATCGTCGACTACGCCCATACGCCCGACGGCCTGGAGAACGTCGTGCGGGCCGCTCGCGGCCTGGCGGGAGGCGCTGGGCGCGTGATCGTCGTCTTCGGCGCGGGTGGGGATCGCGACCGGGGCAAGCGCCCGCTGATGGGGCGCATCGCCGTGGATCGAGCGGACATCGCCATCGTGACATCGGACAATCCGCGCAGCGAGCGGCCGGAGGCGATCCTGGCCGAGGTAATCGGCAAGTCTCAATCTAAACTTGAGGTTGAGCCTGATCGTCGCAGCGCGATCGCCCGGGCGATCGCTGCCGCCCGCCCCGGGGACGTGGTGCTGATCGCCGGCAAGGGTCACGAGCAGGGCCAGGAGATCGCCGGGGTGGTGCACCCGTTCGACGACCGCGTCGTGGCGCGGGACGAGCTGGCGCGGGCTGGCTGGGACGGGGAGGTGGCGTCGTGATCGCCTTGCCGCTCGTCGAACTGGCGGGCCTCGGCGACCTCGTTGCTGCTCCTGGCGCGGCCGTCGCCACGGGGCTCACCACCGACTCGCGTGCCGTCGCGCCGGGTGACCTCTTCGTTGCCGTCGGTGGCGGCGTCGCCTTCGTCGAGCAGGCGCGGGCCGCCGGTGCAGCCGCCACGCTCGTCGCCGACGACCCGCAGGCGGCCCTCGCCGCGGTCGGCCGGGCCATCATGGCGCGCTCGCGGGCCCGCGTCGTCGGCGTCACCGGCTCCAACGGCAAGACCTCGACCAAGGACATCCTCGGTGCCCTGTGCGCGGCCGCCGCGCCCACCGTGGCGACGCAGGGCAACTTCAACAACGAGATCGGTCTGCCGCTGACGATCGGCCGGATCGAGCCCGAGACCGAACTCGTCGTGCTGGAGATGGGCATGCGCGGGCTGGGCCAGATCGCGGCGCTCTGCAGCATCGCCCGGCCGGACGTGGCCGTGATCACCTCGATCGCGCCTGCGCACCTCGAGCTGCTCGGGTCGCTCGCAGTCGTGGCGCAGGCGAAGGCCGAGATCGTGGCGGCGCTGCCGACGGGGGGCGTCGCGGTCGTGCCGGGCGGCGTGGCCGAGCTCGAGCCATGGCTCGTTGGCGGGGACATCGAGGTGCGCCGGCTCGGGCCGGGGGAGGCGTGGCGGATTGCCGGACTGGAGCCGTGCGGCGATGGCTGCCGCGCAGCATTCGTGCTCGGCGACAGAAGCCTAACCCTCAACTTGAGCTACAGGTCACAGCACATGCTCGCCAACACTCTCTCGGCGCTCGCGGCCTATGACGCGCTCGGCCTGCCGCTCGAGCGGGCGCAGGCAGGGGCCGACACCATCGCCTTCAGCGCCTGGCGTGGCGACGAGCAGCCGCTGCCCGGCGGCGGCCTGCTGATCAACGACGCCTACAACGCGAACCCCGGCTCGATGCGTGCCGCCCTCGAGGATCAGGCCGCCCGCAGCCAGGGCCGCCGCCGCCTCGCCGTGCTCGGCACGATGGCCGAGCTGGGGCTGGATGCGGACATGTTCCATCTCGAGCTGGGCCGCCTGGCCAGCGAGCTCGGCGTGGACGAACTGATCGCCGTGGGTGGGCCGGCCCGGGCGTACCTCGTGGACGGGCCGAACGGCGCCTGGGCGCCTGATGCGGCCGCCGCGATCGAGCTGGCATGCGAGCTCGTGCGCCCCGGCGACTGCGTGCTCGTCAAGGGCTCGCGCTCGGTCGGGCTGGAAGTTGTCGCCGACGCCCTCCGGGCCTTCTGAGAACCTAGACCTCGATGGTTCGCATCGTCGTAGCTGCCCTGATCGCGCTCGCAATCTCGATCGCCGCCGGGCCCACGTTCATCGAGTTCCTCCGCACCAACACGTTCGGGCAGCCGATTCGTGAGGAGGGGCCGCAGGGCCACAAGGTCAAACAGGGCACCCCGACGATGGGCGGCCTGCTCTTCCTGGTTGCCGCCGTGATCCCGTTCCTGGCGCTCGGTAGCTACACGACCAACGCGCTGATCGTCCTCTTCATCGCCATGGCCTGCGCCGCGATCGGCTTCGTCGACGACTGGGCGAAGATGACGAAGCGCCGCTCGCTCGGCCTCTCCGGTCGCTGGAAGCTGCTCGCGCTCGCGCTGGTCACGGTGATCGTCTCGATCGTCCTGGAGCACCGGCACTTCTCGACCTCGGTCTACATCCCGATCGCCGACATCCAGGTGCCGCTCTCCTACGGCTGGTACCCGTTCCTCTTCCTCGTCATCGCCGGCGCCTCGAACGGCGTCAACCTCACGGACGGCCTCGACGGCCTCGCCGGCGGTACCGCCACGATCGCCTTCTTCACGTTCATTGCCATGATCGTGATCGCCTACATCCGTTCGGGCCCGCCGCTGCACCGCAGCTCGATCTACCTCGATCTCGGCATCCTCTGCGCCGCCCTGATCGGCGGCATCGTCGGCTTCATCTGGTTCAACGCCTTCCCGGCCGAGGTGTTCATGGGAGACACCGGCTCCATGGCCATAGGCGGAGCTCTGGCCGGATTCGCCATCGTCATGAAGACCGAGGTGCTGCTGCTCTTCATCGGCGGCATCTATCTGATCGAGGCGCTCAGCGTGATGATCCAGGTCTTCACCTTCCGCCGCACGGGCCGGCGCGTCTTCCTGATGGCGCCGATCCACCACCACTTCGAGATGAAGGGGTGGCACGAGACGAAGATCATGGTGCGCTTCTGGATCGTCACTGCGATCCTCTGCGCCGGCGGCTTCGCGCTGTACTACCGCTACTACTTCAAGTTCTTCCGGGGATGAGGCCGTCGTGAGCCGCCCCGCGTGGCTGCCCGCCGTGGCCGTCGTGCTCGGCCTGGCGCGCTCCGGGATCGCCGCCGCCGAGGCGCTGGAGCGGCGCGGCGTGGCTGTCCGCCGTGTCGACGCCAAGCTCGGCCCCGACGACGACCCTGCCCTGCTCGACGGCGCTGGCCTGCTCGTCAAGAGCCCCGGCGTGCCGGGCGAGCAGCCGCTCGTCGTCGAGGCGCGCCGCCGCGGCATCCCCGTGTGGAGCGAGGTCGAGCTCGGGTTCCGGCTGCTCGCGCCGCGGCCCTTCATCGCCGTGACGGGCACCAACGGCAAGACCACCACCACCGAGCTGATCGGCGCGATCTTCCGTGCCGCCGGGTGGCCGGTGGAGGTCGCGGGCAACGTGGGGAGGGCGGTCTCCGGCGTCGCCGACGGCGGGGAGGCTGTCGCCGAGGACGCGTGGATCGTCTGCGAGACCTCGTCGTTCCAGCTCGAGGACGTCGACGCCTTCGCGCCGCGCATCGCCGTGCTGCTCAACCTTGAGCCCGACCACATCGACCGCCACGGCAGCTTCGAGGCGTATCGCGACGCCAAGCTGCGCCTCTTCGCGGCGCAGGGGCCGGGCGATACCGCCGTCGTGCCGCGCGGCTGGGGCGCCATCCCGGGCGCAGCGCAGCGCGTCGAGTTCCGCCACGACGACCCGCTCCCCGCGGAGCCGCTGATCCCGGGCGGTCACAACCGCGAGAACGCGGCAGCGGCAGTGGCGGCCGCCCGCGCAGCGGGCGTCCCCGAGAGCGCCATCGCCGAGGCCCTGCGCAGCTTTCCCGGCGTCGAGCACCGGCTCGAGCCCGTCGCCGAGCTCGACGGCGTGCGCTACGTCAACGACTCCAAGGCCACGAACACCGCTGCCGCCCGGCGCGCCCTCGTCGCCTTCGCGGCCGACACGCCGCTGCACGTCATCCTCGGCGGCTCGCTCAAGGGCGAGAGCTTCGCTCAGCTCGCCACCGAGCTCCGCGACGGCGGCCGCGTCCGCGCCGTCTACCTGATCGGTGAGGCGGCCGACCAGCTCGCTGCCGCCCTTGACGCTGCGGGCGTCGCCTGGACACGC
>CANNRA010000119.1 GCA_947507735.1 Actinomycetota bacterium | reverse complement strand
GCACCGCCGAGCGCGGCGAGCGCGATGCCCGTGCCGCCTGCCGACGCCGCGTGGATCAGCGACTGCAGCGTGAGCCACTCGGAGGCGAAGCCGTTGAGCGGCGGCAGGCCGGCGATCGAGAGGCAGCCGACGAGCACCGCGGCGCCCGTCCACGGCATCCGCCGCAGCAGACCGCCAAGGCGGTCGAGGTCGCGGCCGCCGGTTGCCCGCTCGATCGACCCGGCGCCGAGAAAGAGCAGCGACTTGAACACGCCATGGTTGAGCACGTGCAGCAGCGCTGCCGCGAAGGCGAGGGCCGCCCAGCGCGCCTGCCCCTGCGCCGCAAAGACGAGCGACGTGCCGAGCGCCAGCACGATGATCCCGACGTTCTCGATGGTGCCGAAGGCGAGCAGCCGCTTCAGGTCGCGCTGGAACAGCTGGTAGAGCGAGCCGCCGAGCGCCGAGAACGCGCCGACCGCGAGCAGCAGCAGCCCGAGCCACAGGCGCGGCGCGCCGATCCACTCGAAGCAGATGCGGATCAGTCCGTACAGCGCGACCTTGACCATCATTCCCGAGGCGATCGCCGGGAAGTGCGACGGTGCGATCGGGTGGGCGCGCGGGAGCCAGGCATGCGCCGGCATCAGTCCGGCCTTCGTGCCGAAGCCGACCAGCGCTGCGATCGCGACGAACGCCTGGAGGCCCGTCCCGCGCTGCGCCAGCGCCGCGCCGTTGCCGATGGCGCCGGCCTGCTGCAGCGCGATCAGGGCGAGCCACACGCCGACGCCGCCGAGGTGCGTCGTGGCGACGTAGGCGAAGACGTCGCGCCGTGCGCTGCGATCGCTGGCCTGGACGAGGATCGCCGCAGCCGGGACGAGCGTCATCAGCTCCCAGCAGGCGAGGAAGCCGCCGACGTCGCGGGCGGTGAGCACGCCGCACAGCGAGAGCACGAAGAGGGCGGTGAGCGCGCCGATCGGGCGGGCGCCGCGCGTGCCGGGCAGGGCGCCGGACGCCCAGACGAGCGTTGGCACCGTGACGACGCCGAGCACCAGCAGGAAGAAGCCGGTCAGCGGATCGACCCCCAGGGCCGGTGCGATCGCATTGCGGAACGACCCGCCCGCCGACGTGCCCGAGAACAGCGACCAGGCACCGGCCACACCGATCAAGGCGGCGCCACCCGCCTGCAGCAGCAGCGCGGGGGCGACCAGCGACCGGCGCAGCGCGCCCAGTCCACCCACCGCCAGCGCCGCAGCACCAGCAGCTCCGATCGTCCCCAGCATCTCCATCGGTGTCCGATGGAGTATGCATGAACTGTTACAACGCTGCGCGCCTGCCGCCGCCCGCGCCTCGTAGGATTCAGGCGTGCACCGCCCGTTCCCGTCCCTCTCGGCGCTCGCCGCAGCGCTTGCCAGCAGGCCGCACCCGCAGCCGGCCGGCGTCTCCCTGGAGGCCGCGGTCATGGTCAACCTGCTGGGCAACGAGCTGCTGCTCGTGCGGCGGCAGGTGCTGGCCGGCGACAAGTGGTCGGGCCACATGGGCCTGCCCGGCGGCCGCCACGAGCCCGAGGACGCCACCCTGCTCGACACCGCCAGGCGCGAGACGCGCGAGGAGGTCGGCTTCGACCCGGGCGACCACGGCACCGTGCTCGGCCCGCTCGGCACCTACGTCGCGGCACACCGCGCCAGCGGTGACACCCACATCGCCGTCTACGTCACCGAGCTGCATTCCCGACCCGAGCTCGTCCTCTCCGAGGAGGTCGCCGCGGCCTACTGGGTCGATCTCGACACGCTCGTCGCGGCGCACGGCACGGCGGCCGTCCGCGAGCTCGGCGACCCGGTGCCTGCCTACGTCCCCGACGTCGAGGGCGAGCAGCTCGTCGTGTGGGGCATCACCTACGGCATCCTCGAGCGGCTGCGGGCGCTGGCGTGAGTGGCGCCGCAGGATCGGCCGCCCTCCCCGAGGGTCTCGCGCTCGGGCCCGACGGTCACCCGCGCTGCCGCTGGGGCCTCTCCACCGAGGACTACGTCGCCTACCACGACCACGAGTGGGGCTTCCCGCAGGGCAACGACAGCCGTCTCTTCGAGAAGCTCTGCCTCGAGGGCTTCCAGTCGGGCCTCTCCTGGCTGACGATCTTGCGCAAGCGCGAGAACTTCCGCGCCGCGTTCGCCGGCTTCGACTACCGCGTCCTGGCGGAGTGGGGGCCCGAGCAGATCGAGGAGCTGCTGCAGGATGCCGGCATCGTTCGCCACCGCGGCAAGGTGACGTCCGTGCTGAACAACGCGCAGCGAGCCTGCGAGCTTGCCGACGAGCTCGGCTCGCTCGCCGCGTACCTCTGGAGCCATGAGCCGCCGCTCGCCGAGCGCCCGGCCGAGGTCACCTGGCCGGTGCTGCTGACCATGGCCAGGACGCCGCACTCGATCGCGCTGTCCAAGGACTTGAAGCAGCGCGGCTTCAGCTTCGTCGGGCCGACGACGCTGTACGCGCTGATGCAGGCGATGGGCCTGGTGAACGACCACGTCGAGGGCTGCTGCGCCCGGCCGCTGGCCGAAGCGGCGCGCGCGGCGTTCGTTCGCCCCGCGCGCCGTGCCGCGAGCTAGCCCGCGCTACAGCTCGGCGGCGACGGGAGCGGCGTTCTCCTGTGGCTGCGGCATCTTGACGCCCCACAGGCCGACGTAGGCGACCACCGCTGCAAGCAGCATCAGCGCGCCGCCACAGAGCAGAGCCCCGGTGACGCCGTGCATGAACGCGTCGAGCGAGGCGGCCTTCGCCTCCGGCCCGGCGATGCGTCCGAGCAGCGCGCCCTGCCCGCCCAGCACGAGGTCGCCCTTGCCGGCGAGCTTCGCCTGCGCGTCGGCCGACAGCGTCGGGAGGGTGTCGTTCCAGCGGCTGCGCGTCAGTGACGCACCCACCGAGCCGAGCACCGCGATGCCGAGCGCGCCGCCCACCTGGCGCGACGCGTTGATCACGCCCGAAGCGACGCCCGCCTTGCGCGGGTCAACTGCCGCCATCCCCGTCGATGAGACGGCCGGCATCGCAAACGCGAGCCCGGCGCCCATCAGGGCGTAGAACGGCCAGATCGCGTTGTACGACGAGTGCACGCCGATCAGCGACAGCCCGAAGAGCCCCGCCGACGACAGCAGCATCCCGATCGTCAGCTGCAGGCGTGGCCCGAGGGTGGCGTTGAGCTTGCCGGCGAGCGGCGCCACGGCCATCAGCATCATCGTCATCGGCAGCGAGCGAACACCAGCCTGCAGCGGCGAGTAGCCCTGCACGTTCTGGAAGTAGAGGGTGATGTAGAAGATCACGCCGAACATGCCGAAGCCGACGAGCGACACGACGGCGCTCGCCACCGAGAAGGCGCGCTTGCGGAAGAAGGCGAGCGGCAGCATCGGGTCGGCGATGCGGCGCTCCCACCAGACGAACGCGCCGAGCAGCGCGACGGCTGCGGCCAGGAAGCCGAGCGTGTAGGCCGAGCCCCAGCCGTGCTCGCCCGACTTGATCAGCGCCCAGACGAGCGCCGCCAGGCCGAGCGTGATCAGCGTGGTGCCGGGCAGGTCGAGGTTGCTGGTGGACGGGTCGCGCGACTCGTGGACGGCCCAGAGCGTCACGAGCACGGCGATCACGCCGATCGGCACGTTCACCCAGAAGACGGCCGACCAGGAGGCCTTCTCCACCAGCAGGCCGCCGACCAGCGGCCCGACCGCGAGCCCGAGCCCCGAGACGCCGGCCCAGATGCCGATCGCCGTCGGCAGCTGCTTGCGCGGGAACGTCGAGGCGATGATCGACAGCGACAGCGGGTTGAGCAGCGCAGCGCCGACACCCTGCAGCGCGCGTGCTGCGATCAGCTCGGAGTCGCTCGAGGAGAGCGCGCACAGCATCGATGACAGCGTGAAGATGCCGAGCCCGACGATGAACATCCGCTTGCGCCCGTAGCGGTCGCCCAGCTTGCCGCCGAGCAGGATCAGCGCGGCGAAGGTGAGGATGTAGGCGTCGATCGTCCACTGCAGGTTCGCGCTGGAGGCGTGCAGGTCGCGCTGGATCGACGGCAGCGCGATGTTCACGATCGTGTTGTCGAGCATGATCATGAACAGCGCGAAGCACATGGCAAACAGCGTCCACCACTTGCGGTCGATGCCTTGGAGGCGGGCTTTCACGGCTGGGGCTCCTTCTGGGTGAGCAGGTGGATCAAGGCGGTTGCGGTGCTCTGCGAGGCAGCGCTGTGCTCGGGGCCGAAGACGCTGGCGCGGACGCCGACCTGGAGGGCGACGCCGTACCAGAGCCAGGCGGCCTCGGCGGGCTCGACGGCGGCGCGCAGGAAGCCGCCGTCGCGGGCGCGCGTCATCAGCTGGGTGAGGCGGCCGTGCATCTCGGTGACGGTCCGGGCGAGCGCCTGCTGGATCTCGGGCTCGCCGACCAGGGTGACGGCGAGCATGCGCAGGCGCGAGATCTCGATGAACAGCTCGTCCTGCGTGGCGAGCTCGGCGACGGCGATCAGCGCGGCCAGCGGGTCGTCCTGCTCGGCGAAGACCGGGGCGATGCGCTCGTGCAGGAGCTCGGAGGCGTCGACGAGGACGGCGGCGAACAGCGCCTGCTTCGAGGCGAAATGGCGGTAGAGGATCGGCTCGGAGCAGCCGCAACCGGCGGCGATGCCCGCGATGCCGGCGCCCTGGTAGCCGCGCTGCGCGAACTCGCGGCGTGCAGCGTCGAGCACGGCGCGGCGGCGCTCCTCGGCCGGCAGGCGGCGGGGGCGGGGTGGGGCGGCAGGTGGTGGGCCGGGCACCTCGAGGATGTTAGTGAAAGTTCACTAACGAGCGCAGGCGCGCCCACGCGGCGGCGCGTTGCTCAGGCCGGCAGCCCGGGCCGCTCGCCCACGCGCGCCATCGCCGGCCGGATCACGAAGAACACGAAGACGTACACCGCGGCTACGGCGCCCCAGCCGACCACGCCGTAGCGGTCGGTGAGCAGCACCACCAGCGCCGGGCCGGCCAGCTGCATCGCCGAGGTGCCGAGGCCGAAGACCGCGCCGTACTCGCCCTGGGCGTGCGGCCGGGCCAGGCCGTAGACCATGCTCCAGCCCGCCGCCGAGATCAGCAGCTCGCCCGCCGTGAGCAGCGTCATCCCGGCGATCAGCAGCAGGATGGCGCCGCTCTCACCCACCCAGCCGCTCGACGCGAAGACGAAGCAGGCGGCGATCATCACGAGCGAGGCGCTGCGCTTCGCCCGGACGATGCCGCGGCGCGTCTCGGTGCCGCGGGCGGCGCGCACCTGCAACGCCACCACCAGCACGGTGTTGACGACCGCGAGGAGGGCGACCAGCGGGCGGGGTGCCTGCGTGTGGTGGAGGATCCACAGCGGCACCGCGACATCGAGCAGCGTGCCGTCGAGGCGGGCCAGGCCGTAGAGGGCCGTCAGGGCCAGGAAGGGCCGGTCGCGCAGGGCAACCCAGCGCTGCTCGTGTTCGCCGCGGGGTGGGGCTGGAGGAACGCGTGGTAGCCGGCTGCGCAGCGACACCATCACGCCGGTCGCCACGACGTTGCCGAGTGGCAACGCGAGGTAGGCCGGGCGTGTGTCGAGGGCCACGACGACGCCCGCCAGCGTCGCGCCAATCGCGAAGCCGGCGTTGTTGACCGAGCGCAGGAAGGCCGAGACGTGCACGCGGTCGCCGCGTTCCAGCAGGCCCGCGATCACGGCCTGGATCGAGATCCGGTCGAGGCGCTGCAGCACGCCGAGCAGCGTCACCACGACGAGGAAGGCCGCGAAGGAGTGGACGAGCGCGTAGGAGGCGAACAGCACCATCGAGCAGAGCGACGCGGTGATCAGCACGCGGATCGGCCCGATGCGGTCGGCGAGGCGTCCCGCCGGCACCGCCACCAGCAGCCCGGCGGCCGCCGCCGACGAGAGCCCGACGCCGACCTGCGCCGCCGAGAGGCCAACCGAGCGGGTGAAGAAGACGGCGCTGCCCGCTGCGAAGGCGCCCCAGCCGAGCGCGCCGACGAAGTCGGCGACTGCCATCGTCCGCACCTCGGGCCGGTCGGGCACGAGGCGGCGGATTGCTGCTCCGACAGTTGGCATTGCCGGGAGCCTAGTCACGCAAACCGGCCGGCGCACCGCCCCGGCGCCGGTGGGGCGCAGCAGGGGGCGGGCGCCGGCCGGCGCGCGTCGAGCGGGGTGCTACTTGCCTGCGACCGAGACGACGTACGCCGCGATCTGCTTGATCTGGGCGGCCGTGAACGAGGCCTTGAACGGGGGCATGCCGCCGCCGCCGTTGGTGATCTGCTTGATCAGCAGCGCCGAGCTCGGCTTCGCCTTGTCGAGGTTCGGGCCGACCGCGCCCTTCGCCTTCGCTGCCTTCAGCGTGTGGCACGCGCCGCAGCTCGCCTTGGTGAACAGGGCGGCACCGGGCAGCGCCGCGCCGGCCGAACCGGCCAGCGAGAGGGCCAGCGCGGCGCCTGCCGTCGCGGCGAGCATCGTCCTCGTGCGCTTCATGAATCTCCCCTTCCGATAGGCCGGCGCCCGAGGCCCCACGCGGGGACGGCGGCTCGCCGAATGTGCGGGCAATCATGGCGCGTGCAACGGCTACCGCGCAAGGGAGAGCCGCAGCGGTGACGGCCGTGAGCGGCCGTGGGGGGGCGGTCAGGCGGCTGCCAGCACCAGCACGCGGTTGCCCGCTGGATCGAGCGCGCTGAAGCCACCCTCGGCGTCAGTTGTCTCGCTGCCGAGCGCGGTGAGCCGCTCGCGTGCCGCCACGACATCGCTGGGCGCCAGCAGCAGCGTCCAGTGGCGCAGGCCCACCGTACCGGCGGGTGCCGGAGGTGCGCCCTGGCCGCGCCAGCTGTTGAAGGCCAGGTGGTGGTGGTAGCCGCCCGCGGCGACGAAGCCGGCGCTCGGCAGGCTGCCCATCAGGTCGAAGCCGATGCCGTCAACGTAGAAGCGCCGGGCGGCGGCGATGTCGCCGACGTGCAGGTGCACGTGCCCGACGGTCATGCCGGCGCGCGGCACCGGGGTCGGCCGCTCGCCCTCGACGAGCGCGAACAGTGCAGCGGCGTCCAGCGGGCGCGGCCCGCTCTGCGCGAACTCCTGCTCGTAGGACGGCCAGGTCGCGGGCGGCGTGTCGGCGGCGAGCTCGACGCCGTTGCCGTCCGGGTCAGGGAGGTAGATCGCCTCGTGGGTGCCGTGGTCGGAGGCGCCTTCGATCGGAACGCCGGCTGCGCTCAGCCGCAGCGCCACGCGCGCCAGCTCGAGCCGGGACGGGTAGAGCAGCGCG
>CANNRA010000118.1 GCA_947507735.1 Actinomycetota bacterium | reverse complement strand
TGCCGGGGACGAGGGTGAGCAGGCTGATGCCGATGCGCGCCATGCCGCGAGCCTAGCGGGCGGCTGCCGGCGACCCGTGACTCGCTGGCCACCGCCGTCCCCTCTCTAGACTCGCCTGTGGTGCTCCGAGGCCCGGCTCCCTCGCTCGTCCTGCTCGGCATCGTTGCCTGGCTCGGCGCGCTGCTCGCGCTCGACCGTCAGCTGTCGCAGGGGTGGGAGCTCGTGCTCGGCGTGGCGACGCTGGCGCTGCTCGCTGCCGCGTGCGTGCCGCTCGCGCCGCAGCGGCGGGCCCAGGTCGCGATCGTCGTTGCGGTCGCCACCTGCTTCGAGGTGCTCGGCTCGATCGTCTGGGGCGTCTACCACTACCGCCACGGCAACCTGCCGCTGTTCGTGCCGCCGGCGCACGGCCTCGTCTACCTGGGCGGTCTCGCGCTCAGCCGGACGCGGCTCTTCGGGGCGCGGCCGCAGCTGCTGGTGCGGCTGGCACTGGCTGGCGCGGTGGTGTGGGGGATCGTCGGGCTGACGGGCGTGCTCGGCCGCTACGACGTGATCGGCGGCTTCGGCATCCTCGTCTTCTCCTGCTTCGTGCTGAGCCGGCGCAACCCGGCGCCGCAGGTGCTCGCGGGCGTCTTCTTCGTCGTGGCGGCGCTCGAGTGGTACGGCACCGCGCTCGGCACCTGGCGCTGGGAGGCGACGGTGCCGGGCCTGGGCCTCCCCGACGGCAACCCGCCGAGCGGTGCCGTCAGCGGCTACGTGATCTTCGACCTCGTCGCCTGGTGGGCAGGGCCGTGGCTGCTCGCAGCGGTGCGCTCGCGCCGCCAGGGCGCGCGCCTCGGCTGAGACGCGGCCCGGCGGGTGCGGGCGACGGGCGACTTTCGACCGGGAGGGGTCAGTCGTCGCTGTCGAGCGGGGTGCGCACGAGCTCGACGAGCTGCTCGAGCAGGGTCGTCAGCTCTGCGCGGACGTCGTCGTCCGCCTTGATCCGGCCTGCGGCATCGACACGGTTGGCCGCCTTCGCAAACGAGAGGCCCTGCTCCAGCACGCGGCCGCCGCTCGCGGCGACCACCTTGCGCACCTCGGCCTGCGCCCAGGCGGCGCCGAAGCTGGAGGGGCTCGCGCCCACCACGGCGACCGGCTTGGCCACCAGCGTCGAGCTGCCGTAGGGCCGCGAGGCCCAGTCGAGCGCGTTCTTCAGCCCGCCCGGGATCGAGCTGTTGTACTCCGGCGTCGAGATCAGCAGCGCAGCGGCTTCGCCGATCAGGCGGCGCAGCTCCGCGACCGGAGCGGGCGTCGCGTCGCCGTCGAGATCCTCGCTGTAGAACGGCAGGTCGCCGAGGCCGTCCCAGAGGACGACCTCGCTGCCGGCCGGTGCCTGCTCGCGCGCGGCCTCGAGCAGCGCGCGGTTGAACGAGGCGCTGCGGAGGCTCCCCGCGATGGCGAGAACGGAGAGCGGCGCCGTCATGCCGCCGCGTCCTGGGCTGCCGCCTGCACCTCGAGGGTCAGCGTGACCTTCTCGGCGAGGGCGAGCGCGCCGTTGGCGAGCGGGGCGTTCCAGGTGATGCCGAACGCGGTGCGGTCGATCTGACCCCTGGCCGAGACCCCGAGCTTCGTGTTGCCGTAGGGATCCACGACGTGGCCGACGATCTCGCCGGTGAGGGTGAGCGGCAGCGTGACGCCGCGCAGCGTCAGGTTGCCGGCGATCGCGAGCTGGTCGTCGGCACCGGCCGTGACCGAGGTCGAGATGAAGCGCGCCTCGGGATAGGTGGCGGCGTCGAAGAAGTCGGCTGCCAGCAGGTGGCCCGTCAGCTTCGCATCGGTGGTGAGGATGCTGTCGATCGCGATCGTGCCGTCGATGGCCGTGACGGCGCCGTCCGCGGTCGTGATCGTGCCGGACGCGCCCGTGAACGAGCCGCGGTAGGTCGAGACGCCGAGGTGCTTGACGCCGAAGCCGATCGACGAGTGGACGGGGTCGATGGCCCAGCTGGCGGTGGGGACGGCGGTGCTGGCAGACATGAAGACTCCTTATGATTGTGCGTGCTATTGTTGCAAAGTCAATGATGACTGTAGCACCAACAGGAAGGCAGTTGCAAGTGCAACCGAAGGCTTGTGTCACACTTGCCGGAATGGACGCCCCCTCCGCCTGCGGCGCCGGTGCCTGGCGCGCCGTCTTCGTCGCCCAGCACCTCGTCGCCGAGCGCATCGAGGAGTCGCTCGCCGAGGCCGGGCTGCCGCCGCTCTCCTGGTATGACGTCCTGCTCACCGTCGCCAGCGCGCCCGACAAGCGGCTGCGCATGTTCGAGGTCGCCGAGGGCATCGTCATGAGCCGTAGCGGCCTCACCCGCCTGGTCGACCGCATCGAGAAGGGCGGCTACCTGCGGCGCGAGTCCTGCCCCAGCGACCGCCGGGGCACCCACCTCGCGCTGACCGACGACGGTGAGGCGCTGCTCCAGCAGGCGCTTCCGGTCTACTCGGCCGCCGTCCAGCAGCACTTCCTGCGCCACCTCGGTGACGCCGCCGCGGTCGAGACGCTGCTGCAGCCGGTGGTCGAGGCTGCACGCGCCTCGCGCAAGGCGTGCGGCAACGAGTGCCCCGACGCTGCGGCCACTGCCGTTGCGCCGGTCGTCGCCTCGGCGGCCTAGCGGCCGACGTCGATCTCGGGGGCGGTTGTCCTCAGGCAGCCACGACGTCGACGAGCTCGCTCGTGGACGATGGCAGAGGGACGGACTGCCCCACGTTCCGGAGCCCTTGAATGTGGAATTCGATCGCGTCGCGGATGAGCTCCAGCACGTCTGCCTTCTCCTATCTCCTCGGGCCGGCCTGCTTCAGCACGCTATTCAACGTCCCGGGCGGAACCTCAAGGCCAGGCTTGCCCGACACGGTGACGGTACCAGCCTTCGTCTCGTGCCGGAACTGGCGATGGCCGCCCCTGGTGCGAACGTTCTTCCACCCGTCGGCCTCGATCAGCGCGATGAGATCGCGAACCTTCACGTCGTGCGTCTCGTGCTCGTCCCCACTGCCTTACGGGTAGCACGGCGACGCGACCGCTGGCTGCCTCCGGGCGCAATCGGCACAGAGCTGGAACAACCAGGAAGCGACGACGGGCGGACTCTCGCCCGCCCGTCGCTCTCAGTCCTTGTCGCTCCGCCGGCTCAGCTCGGCGCGAGGCCGCGGTTCTTGCGGCTCTGCTGCGTCTGGCGCTTGCCGGCGTTCAGCTCGACCTTGCGCAGGCGGACGTTCTTCGGCGTCACCTCGACGCACTCGTCCTCGCGAATGAACTCGAGGGCCTGGTCGAGCGACAGCGGCCGCGGCGGCGTCAGGCGAATGAGCTCGTCGCTGCTGGACGCGCGCATGTTCGTGAGCTTCTTCTCCTTGCAGATGTTCACGTCCATGTCCTCGCTGCGCGCGTTCTCGCCGACGACCATGCCCTCGTAGACCTCGACCCCGGGCGGCACGAACATCGCGCCGCGCTCCTGCAGGTTCGCGATGGCGAAGCCGGTGGTCGGGCCGCGGCGGTCGGCGACGAGCGAGCCCTGCGGGCGGGTGCGCAGCTCGCCGTGCCACGGCTCGTACTTCTCGAAGACGTGATGGAGCATGCCGGTGCCGCGCGTCTCGGTGAGGAACTCCGTGCGGAAGCCGATCAGGCCGCGCGCCGGGACCAGCACCTCCATGCGTACCCAGCCGGTGCCGTGGTTGACGAGCGCCTCGGTGCGGCCCTTGCGCAGCGCGAAGAGCTGCGTGACGACACCCATGTACTCGTCCGGGATGTCGATCGAGACGCGCTCCATCGGCTCGTGCACCTTGCCGTCGATCACCTGGGTGACGACCTGGGGCTTGCCGACGGTCAGCTCGAAGCCCTCGCGGCGCATCTGCTCGACGAGGATCGCCAGCTGCAGCTCGCCGCGGCCCTGGATCTCCCAGGTGTCGGGGCGCTCGGTCGGGAGCAGGCGCAGCGACACGTTGCCGACGAGCTCCTGGTCGATGCGGCTCTTGATCAGGCGCGACGTGACCTTGTCGCCCTCCTGGCCGGCCAGCGGCGAGGTGTTGATGCCGACGGTCATCGAGAGGCTCGGCTCGTCCACCCGGATCACGGGCAGCGGGCGCGGGTCATCGGGGTCGGAGAACGTCTCGCCGATCGTCACCTCGGGGATGCCGGCGACCGCGACGATCTCGCCGGGGCCGGCCGAGTCGGCGGAGACGCGCTCGAAGCTCTCGGTCACGTACAGCTCGTTGACCTTGACCTTCTCGATCGTGCCGTCGGCACGGCACCAGGCAACCTGGGCGCCCTTGACGATCGTGCCCTGGCGCACGCGGCACAGCGCGAGGCGGCCGAGGTACGGCGATGCGTCGAGGTTGGTGACGAGCGCCTGCAGCGGATGGCCCTCCTCGTAGGTCGGCGCCGGGATCGTCGAGACGATCAGGTCGAGCAGCGGCTTCAGGCTGTCGCTCTCGTCCTCGAGGCTCATCTTGGCGTGGCCGAGCTTGGCGTTGGTGTAGACGATCGGGAAGTCGATCTGCGTCTCGTCTGCATCGAGGTCGAGGAAGAGGTCGTACACCTCGTCGATGACCTCGGAGATGCGCGCGTCGGCGCGGTCGATCTTGTTGATCACGAGGATCACCGGCAGGCGGCTCGCGAGCGCCTTGCGCAGCACGAAGCGGGTCTGCGGCAGCGGGCCCTCGGAGGCGTCGACGAGGAGCAGCACGCCGTCGACCATGGTCAGGCCGCGCTCCACCTCTCCGCCGAAGTCGGCATGGCCCGGCGTGTCGATGATGTTGAGCTTCACGTCGCCATGGCGGATCGAGGTGTTCTTGGCGAGAATCGTGATGCCCTTCTCGCGCTCGAGATCGCCGGAATCCATGACGCGCTCGTTCACATCCTGGTTGGCGCGGAAGGCGCCGGTCTGCCAGAGCATGGCGTCGACGAGGGTCGTCTTTCCGTGGTCGACGTGGGCGACGATGGCAATGTTTCGGAGATCTGAGCGAATGGGCACGTGTCTACGGTACCGGTGGACCGTGTGAACGTTGGGTGAGTGGTGTCTCGCGCGAGGGACCGGCCACGCGGGATCCGCCGCCGGAGGGCGGTAGAATGCTGCGGTGCCTGACGCGACTCCCGATGCTGCGCGCCCTCAGGTCGATGTTGCGGCTCTTTTCGCGCAGCTGAAGGAAGAGGTGCGGAAGGGCGGCGCGTCGGCGGTCGAGGCGGCTGCTCCCGAGCGGCGTGCCCGCCTGGCTGCGCGCGCCCAGGCCGAACGGCTCTGGCCCGTCTCCGCCGACCGGCCGCTGCTCAACCGGCCCGGTGCCCGTGGCGCGCTGGCGCGGCCGGTCAAGCAGGTGCTGCGCAAGCTGCTGCGCTGGTACGTCGAGCCGCTGGCGCTCGACCAGAAGGGCTTCAACGACGCCGTGCTGAAGCTGGTGGACGACCTCTCCGAGACGGTCGACCATGCGCTCGGGCAGGGCCAGAGCGCCGCGCGGCTGGTGCGCGAGCTGGAGGAGCGGCTGTCGCGGCTGGAGCGGCGCGAGCGGATGGGAGCGGTGCCGGCTGGGGCGCCCGCGCAGATCGCAGCACCTCCGTCGTCCGGCTCGCCCACGGTGGCGGCCCAGGCCGCGGCCTCGGCCATTCCCGACTACTTCGCCTACGAGTCGCGGATGCGCGGCGCGATCGGCGAGATCCGCGAACGGCAGCGCCCCTACCTGGCTGATTTCGCCGCGGCGCCCGGCCCGGTCGTCGACCTCGGCTGCGGGCGCGGCGAGTTCCTCGGCTTGCTGCGCGACGCCGGCATTGCCGCCCGCGGCGTCGACGGTGACGCCGACATGGTCGCCTTCGCCGCGGGCGAGGGCCTGGCGGTCGAGCAGGCCGACGTCGTTGCCTGGCTGGGCGGGCAGCCCGACGCCTCGCTGGGCGGCATCTTCATGGCGCAGGTCGTCGAGCACCTGCCGCCGCCCGTGCTCGTGCACCTGCTCGAGCTAGCCGTGGCGAAGCTTGCCCCCGGTGGCCTGCTCGTCGCCGAGACGATCAACCCGCTGTCGCCGCTGGCGCTGCGCTCCTACTTCGCCGACCTCACGCACGCGCAGCCGCTCGTGCCCGAGACGCTCGTCCTGCTCGCCCAGCAGGCCGGCTTCCGCGAGGTCGAGACGCGCTTCCTCAACCCGCCGGCCGAGCGCCTCGCCGAGCCCGCCGACCCGCTGCTCGCCGAGAACGCGCGGCGGCTGAACGAGCTGCTCTTCGGCCCCCTCGACTACGCGATCGTGGCCCGGGCGTGAGGATTGCCGTCTGCGCGCCGCAGGTGCCGTTCGTGCACGGTGGCGCCGAGATCTTCGCGGGCACGCTGGTGGACGAGCTGCGCCAGCGCGACCACGCTGTCGAGCTCGTGACGGTGCCGTTCAAGTGGTACCCCGGCGCCCGCGTGCTGACGCAGGCCTTCCTCTGGCGGCTGCTCGACCTCGAGGAGTCCGACGGCGCGCCGATCGATGCCGTCATCTGCACCAAGTTCCCGTCCTACTGCGTGCGCCATCCCAACAAGCGGGTCTGGCTCGTCCACCAGTTCCGGCAGGCCTACGAGCTCGACCGCACCGAGCTCGGCCAGTTCGGTGAGAGCCCGGAGGAGCGCGCCATCGTCCGCCAGATCCAGGAGCTCGACAGGGTCGCCCTGGGCGAGGCGAAACGGCTCTTCGCAACGTCGAGCAATGTCGCCGACCGCTGCGAGCGCTCCACCGGCCTGCGCCCCGAGGTGATGGCGCATCCGCCGCAGCTCCTGCCGTTCCGCTGCGAGAGCTACGAGCCGTTCCTGCTCTCGGTCGGCCGGCTCGATCGGGCGAAGCGGATCGACCTGCTGCTGGAGGCGTGCGCCCGGCGGCCCGGCCTCGCCTGCGTGATCGCGGGCGACGGGCCGGATCGCGAGCGGCTGCAAGCGCTGGCGGCGCAGCTCGGCCTGGGCGAGCGAGCGCGCTTCCTCGGCCGCGTCTCGGAGGAGGAGCTGACCCGGCTCTACGCCACCTGCCTCGCTGTCTTCTACGCGCCGGTCGATGAGGACTTCGGCATGGTGCCGTTCGAGGCGTTCCTCTCGGAGAAGCCGGTGCTGACGACCCACGATGCGGGCGGCCCGCTCGAGGTCGTCACCGACGGCCGCACCGGCGTCGTCGTCGCGCCGCGCGCCGAGGAGATCGCCGTCGGCTGGGAGCGCCTGCTGGCCGCCCCTGCCGACGTGCGCGCGTGGGGCCTCGCCGGCAAGGCGATCGCCGAGCGCGTCACCTGGGACGACACC
>CANNRA010000117.1 GCA_947507735.1 Actinomycetota bacterium | reverse complement strand
GAAGCCGGGGATGCTGACCTGCGGCTTGCGGGCGCGCACGCGCACGGCGGCGGCGGCGGGGAACGCAGCGAGCAACGCCTCGGCAGCGCGCGCGGCGAGCGACTCGAGCAGCTGCAACGGCCGCTCGTCGGAGACCGCCTTCACCAGCGCGGCGACGCGGACGTAGTCGATCGTGTCGCGGATCGAGTCGGCGACCGGCTCGGCGGCGAGGTCGATCTCGATGTCGAAGAGGAACGGCTGGCCGTCGCGGCGCTCGTGCTCCTCCACGCCGTGGTAGCCGAAGATCTCAAGGGCATGCAGCTCGACGCGGATCACGCAGCCACGCTACCCGTCGGCGAGCGCCGCGGCGATGGCCAAGGCGTCACGGTGGAAGGCGACGTCGTGCACGCGGAACAGCGTGGCGCCCTGCTGCAGCGCGAAGGCAGCCGCACCGACCGAGGCGGCGTCGCTGCCGCGGATCGGCGCGCCCTCGCCCAGCAGCCGGCCGAGCAGCGACTTGCGCGAGAGCCCCACCAGCACCGGTCGCCCCAGCGCGACGATCGTCGCGAGGCCGCGCACCAGCGCCAGGTTGTGCTCGTGCGCCTTGCCGAAGCCGACACCCGGATCCAGCACGATCCGCTCCTCCGGGATGCCGTTGGCGACGCAGAAGGCGATGCGCTGCTCAAGGAACGCCGCGACCTCGCTGACGACGTCGTCGTAGCGTGGCGCAAGCTGCATCGTCTGCGGGGTTCCCTGCATGTGCATCAGGCACACGAGGCAGCCGCTCTCGGCAACGACCTCGACGAGCTGCGGGTCGCCGCGCAGGGCGGTGACGTCGTTGACGAGCTCGGCGCCGTGGTCGAGCGCTGCGCGGGCGACCGCCGCCTTGGACGTGTCGATCGAGAGGGGCGCGCTGCCGCCGAGGGCCTCCAGCACCGGCACCACGCGGCGCAGCTCCTCGTCGGCGCCCACCGGCGCGGAGCCGGGGCGGGTGCTCTCGCCGCCGAGATCGACGATCGTAGCGCCGTCGGCGACCAGCTCGCGCACGCGCGCCACGGCCAGCGCCACATCCGTGAAGCGGCCGCCGTCGCTGAACGAGTCGGGCGTCACGTTGACGACGCCCATCAGCGAGGGACGCGGGAAGCGCAGGGAGGCGTCGGCGACCGGCACGGCTCCGAGTGTAGACCGCCCACCGACCCGGGTGGACAAGCCCCGGACGAAGCGAGACGATCGCCGTATGACCGTCAACCCCTCTCCCAGAATCGTGCTCGCGCTGGCCGCAGGACTCGTCCTCGCGCTGGCGGCTGCGAGCGTCGGCGTGGCCCTCGGCAGCTCCAGCTCGCGCTCCGCCAGCGGCGCCTTTGCGCCGGGCAAGCGGACGATCAAGGGCGTGAGGGGCACGGGCAAGCTCCTGGCCGCGCCGCCCAAGCTCACCCCGGCCGACACCGCGATCGGCGAGGAGGAGGCCGTCCTCCCAGGCCCGCGCATCGTCGCGACACCGAAGATCTCCAAGCCGGCGATTCGCGACGCGACCGACCTGACGCGGGCTCGGCGCAACGCTGCACCCCTGACCGCGCTCCGCGGTACGGCGCTGCCGGCGCTGCCGCGGATCGGCAAGCTCGGCGGCAGCGTCACGTCCGGGCTCGTCAAGCCCGCGGGAGCCATCGGCTCTACCGAGAATCGTGCCACCCAGGAGCGGGCGAAGAGGACGCGCGCTGCCTCGGGCACCGACTTCACCTTCTTCCGCAACCAGGATGTCCCGACCGGCAGCAACGGGTCGATCAAGGGCGAGCCCTCGGTGGGCAACGACCGCAACGTCATCCTGTTCACCGGCAACAAGTACGCCGCGGTGTCCACCGACAACGGCATCAACTTCAGCTGGATCGACCCCAAGTCGTTCGATGACACGAACGGGGACGGCACCGTCTCCGACCCCGAGAAGACCGACGGCGGCTACTGCTGCGACCAGCTCGTGAATGCCTCCGACGAGAACGGCCACGAGCTGATCTCGTGGCTCCTCCAGTACTTCAGCGACAGCGGCGGCAACACGGTCCGCCTCGTCACCTACCAGGGCAAGGACGACCTCGAGAAGAACACGTACTGCAGCTACGACTTCACCCCGTCCGACTTCGATCTGCCGGCGAAGCGCTGGCTCGACTACTCGTCGATGCAGAACTCCGAAGGCTGGCTCTACATGACGACGAACATCTTTGACTTCGGCGCCGACGATTCCCCGGGCGGCGACGACGACCGGAGCAAGGGCTCCGTCATCTATCGGGTCAAGCTAAGCGACCTCACCGACGGCGACTGCTCGCTCGGTGACGGCTTCCAGTTCGAGGTCAACGCCGACCGCTTCTCGGCCGCGCTGACGCAGAACGCGGGCAGCACGATGTACATCGGCAGCCATCCCACCAACGCCTCGGTGAGGATCCAGTCGATTGCCGACTCGTCGACGTCGATCTCGTCGAAGACCGTCAGCGTCTCGGCGTTCGGCACCGGTACCTCGAGCTGCAAGACGCCCGACGGGAACAACCCGTGCGAGAACCTCAGCACCCGCATCGTCTCCGGCTGGGTCGGGAACGGCGGGGTGGGCTTCGCCTGGTCGGCCCCCGAGGGTGGCGACTACGCCTTCCCGCAGTCGCACTTCGCCCTGTTCAACGCGTCCTCGCTCGCGCTGAACGAGGAGCACACGCTCTGGAACGCCAGCTATGCCTGGGTGTGGCCGGCAGTCGGTGTCAACAGCCGCGGCGACCTCGGGGTGCAGGTCTACCGCATCGGCGGCGGCCAGTACCCCGGCGCGCGAGCGTTCATCGTCGATGACGTCGAGACGTGGGGAACGACGACCGTGCACTCGATCATCTCGTCGAGCTTCGGCCCTGACCGCGACGAGTGGGGGGACTACGGCACCGTCTCGCGCTTCGACAGCTGCTCGAAGACGTGGCAGGCGGGCGCCTTCGCGCTCACCGGCGGCTCCGGGCACTACGGTGACACGTCAGTGCGCTACGCCTGGTTCGGCCGCGAGCGCGACGGCTGCCCGGACCTGGTGGTCGATCGCCTGAGCCACCTCTTCGACAGCGACCGCAAGATCGTCTGGCTCGCCGACGTCACCCGGAACAGCGGGGCGGGCGAGTCCGCGAACTCCCAGACCCGCTACTACCTGAGCCGCGACGAGACGAAGTCGAGCAACGACATCGAGATCGCCGAGTCGCATGCGGTCGGCTCGCTGTCCGCCGGCGAGAGCGCCGCCAAGCTCGTCGAGGGCACGCTCCCGTCGAGCGTGCGGCCGGGCAGCTACCGCGTGATCGCCTGTGCCGATGCGACCGACGTGGTCGCGGAGATCACGAACACGAATAACTGCGCGGTCGACAGCGACACGCTGACCGTCAAGACGGTGATCCCGACCATCACCCGGGGCACGATCACGCTCACACCGCCGGCGACGACCACCCGGCCGACGATCACGCGGCCCACGATCACCCGGCCCGGGCTCGTCACCACCCAGCCCACGCTGACCCAGGCCGGGCCCACCACCAAGCCCACCTTCACGCGGCCCACGATCACGCGGCCCGGGCCCACCACCCAGCCCACGCTCACGCGGCCCACGATCACGCGGCCCGGACCCGCCAGGACCATCCCCAAGGCTCCGGCGCAGGCGGGCACGCTCACCGCGCAGACGCAGCGCTAAGGGGTGCGCTCGGCGCGCCGGAGGGCTCTCCAGGGCCTTCCGGCGCGCCGCGCCGCACCGACGCTCGACGTCACGCCAGGCACGCGCAGGCCGACGCCGAGAGGCCCGGGCAGACGCCCGGGCCAGGCCGGCGGATCAGGCGGAGAGGTGGTCGGCCCAGGGGCCGCCAGGGTTTACGAGCCGGAAGGCTCGGGCGGCGGCGGCGTAGACGAGAGCGTGCCCGGCAGCGGGAACGGCCGAGCGGCAGGCTTCGGCGGGTGCAGGCGCTTGCGCTCCTCGGTGGCCGGAGCGGCAGGCGGCTCCTCGTCGATGAAGATCGTGTCCTCGGACTCGCCGGCGAGCAGGCGCTCGAACTGGTCCTTGTCGATCGTCTCGCGCTCGATGAGGACGCGCGACACGTTGTGCAGCTCGTCCATGTGGTCACGCAGGACGCGCAGGGCCGTCTCGTGGGCCTCCTCGATCACGCGGCGGATCTCGCTGTCGATCTCGCGGGCGATCTCCTCGGAGTAGTCGGGCTGGGCACCCATCTCGCGGCCGAGGAACGGCATATCCTGGTTGCGGCCGAGCACGCGCGGGCCGAGCTTCTCGCTCATGCCGAAGCGCATGATCATCTGCTTCGCCGTCGAGGTGACCTTCTCGAGATCGTTTGACGCGCCGGTCGTGATCTCCTGGAAGACGAGCTCCTCCGCGGCGCGACCGCCGAGGGTCATCGCGAGCTGATCCATCAGCGAGCCCTTGGTGGTGAGGTAGCGATCCTCGCGCGGCAGGGAGATCGTGTAGCCGAGCGCCTGGCCGCGGCTGATGATCGAGATCTTGTGCACGTCGTCGGTGTGCTCGAGGTAGAAGCCGACCAGGGCGTGACCCATCTCGTGGTACGCCGTGATGCGACGCTCCTGCTCGGTGAGCAGGCGCGTCTTCTTCTCGGGGCCGGCGATCACGCGCATGATCCCCTCCTCGAGCTCCGACTGCTCGATGACCTTCTTGCCGCGGCGCGCCGCGAGCAGGGCGGCCTCGTTGACGAGGTTCGCGAGGTCGGCGCCGGTGAAGCCCGGGGTGCCGGCTGCAAGCACGTCGAGGTCGATCTCGGCGATCAGCGGCTTGCCCTTGGTGTGCACCTCGAGGATCTTGCGGCGACCGTTGCGGTCGGGGCGATCGACGACGATCTGCCGGTCGAAGCGGCCGGGGCGCAGCAGGGCCGGGTCGAGGATGTCGGGGCGGTTCGTGGCGGCGATGAGGATCACGTTGTCCTTCATCTCGAAGCCGTCCATCTCGACGAGCAGCTGGTTGAGCGTCTGCTCGCGCTCGTCGTGGCCGCCGCCCATGCCGGCGCCGCGATGGCGGCCGACAGCGTCGATCTCGTCGATGAAGATGATGCAGGGGCTGGCCTGCTTGGCCTGCTCGAAGAGGTCACGGACGCGCGAGGCACCGACGCCGACGAACATCTCGACGAAGTCGGAGCCGGAGATCGAGAAGAACGGCACGCCGGCCTCGCCGGCGACCGCGCGGGCGAGCAGCGTCTTGCCGGTGCCGGGCGGGCCGTAGAGCAGCACACCCTTGGGGATGCGCGCGCCGAGCGCCTGGAACTTCTTCGGGTTCTCGAGGAACTCCTTGATCTCGTGCAGCTCCTCGACGGCCTCGTCCACGCCGGCCACGTCCTTGAAGCCGATCTTGGGCGAGTCCGGCGCCATCCGCTTGGCGCGGCTCTTGCCGAAGCTCATCACCTTGGAGCCGCCGCCCTGCATCTGGTTCATCAGGAACAGCCAGAAGCCGATCAGGATGATGAACGGCAGCAGCGAGCTGAGGATCGACCACCAGGCCGACGAGCCGATGCCCTTGGAGTCGAACTTGACGCCCTTGTCCTCGAGCAGCGTCTGGAACTTAATCTGCGCCTGGTCGGTCGGATAGTTGACGCTGATCTTCTTGCCCGACGACATAGTCGCCTGGATCTGGCGCTTGTTGGGCACGAAGAGGACCTGCTTGAACGACCCCGGCGACTGCTCGACGCTCGTGATCATCTGCGAGAGGGTCGTTTTCTCGGCGCTCTTGGACCGCGGAATCAGCGTCTGGCTGGCGAGGTAGACCAGCAGGACGATGACGATCAGGGGGAAGAGTGCGCTACGGAAGAAACGGTTCACAGGCGATCTTTCGGCAGGGTAGCACTGCGGGCTGAGGCGACCGCGCGCGGCAGACTGCACCCCGCACGGGAGCAGTCACCCGGATCAGGCGCCTTCGCCGCCCAGGACGCCGACGTACGGCAGGTTGCGGTAGCGCTCGGCGAAGTCGAGGCCGTAGCCGATCACGAAGCGATCCGGGATCTCGAAGCCGACGTAGCGCACCGGCACGTCCATCTCACGGCGGTCGGGCTTGGTGAGCAGCGCGCAGATCTCGAGCGACGCCGGCTTGCGGCCGCGCAGCGTGCGCACGAGGTACGAGAGCGTGAGACCGGAATCGATGATGTCCTCGACGATCAGCACGTCGCGGCCCTCGATCGAGGCGTCGAGATCCTTGAGGATGCGCACGACCCCCGACGAGTCGGTGGAGGCGCCGTAGCTGGAGATGGCCATGAAGTCGATCTCCAGGGGCAGCTCGATGGCGCGCATCAGGTCAGCCAGGAAGAAGATCGCGCCCTTCAGCACGCAGATCAGCAGCAGATCCTTGCCGGCGTAGTCGCGCGCCACCTCGGCGCCGAGCTCGCGGATGCGGGCGGCGATCGCGTCCTCGGCGATCAGCACCTCGCTGACGCCGTCGTCGCGGCGGGCAGGCACGGGCGTCACGCCCCGGCCTCGACGCTGGCGACGAGCTCGGCGACGCGCACGCCAGCGGCGGGCACCAGCCCGGGCACTGCAACAACCTCGTCGCCACGGACGACCAGCGGCCACGCCTCGCGCTCCGAGCGCGGCACCTTCGCGTCAACAAACACGTCCTGCACCTTCTTGCTCCTTCCGGCGAGCCGGTCGCCTGCTCTCCACCCGCGGACAATGAGGCCCGGCAGGTCGGATTCGATGACCCAGCGACCCCAGACGACCCGGCCCTCGAGACGGACGGGAGCCCGCTCGAGCCAGATGCGATCGTACTCTCTCGCGGCGACCAGCCCGGTGCCCAGGTCGATGCGGCTGGAACCGGCAGGCCGGGCAAGCAGCTCGGCGACGGCGCGCTCGACCGGGGCGGGCAGCACCGCCGCCTCGCCGGCGAGCGCCAGCAGGTTGGCGTCGGCGCCCGGGTGGAGCCGGCGCAGCAGCGGCAGGATCTCGGCACGCAGCAGGCCGCGAGCCGTGTCCGGGTTGGTCGAGTCGGTGCGCCAGGCGAGCCCCTCGGCGACGCAGTACGCCTCGGTCTCCTCCCGCCAGAGCGGCAGCAGGGGCCGCACGACCCCGTCCTCGCGCAGCGGCTTGATCCCCTTCGCCACGCCAGACGAGACGAGCCGGTAGAGCACCGTCTCGACCTGGTCGGAGGCGGTGTGCCCGGTGGCGCGCAGGCCGAAGCGGGCGGTGAGGCCGTAGCGCAGCTCGCGCAGCTCGGCCTCGGTGGCGACGGGCGTGGCGTCCACGACCTCGGCGCCCAGCGCGTCGCAACACCAGCGGGCGTCCGCCTCCGACTCG
>CANNRA010000116.1 GCA_947507735.1 Actinomycetota bacterium | reverse complement strand
CGCCGGGCCGCTCGGCTTCTTCGCGGGCGGGGCGGGCGACGAGGTGACCCTGGCCGAGAACCGGACAGCGTGGCGCCGCTGGCACTTCCGGCCGCGCGTGCTGGTGGACGTCAGCGGCGTGACGACGCGCACGACGGTGCTCGGGCACGAGGTTGCCCTGCCGGTGCTGATCGCGCCGTTCTCGATGCCGCAGCTCGCGCACCCGGACGGCGCCCGCGCGCTCGCGCGGGCGGCCGAGCGCGCCGGCACCACGTTCTGCCTCTCCACCCTCGCCGACGCCTCGCCTGCGCAGGTTGCCGAGGCGGCGCCGGGCGGCAACCGCTGGTTCCAGACTTACTGGTACCGCTCCGACACCGGCCTGACGCGGGCGCTGATCGAGCTCGCGGCCGCCGCGGGCTTCACTGCCGTCGCGCTCACCGTGGACACGCCGCGCCTCTCGCGTCGGGAGCGCGACCTGCGCAACGGCTGGTCGCCGCCCGCCGCCATGGAGGTGCCGAGCCTGCGCGAGGCGAGCGGAGGCGCGATCGGCCGCCCCGCCGACCTCGTCGCTCGCCTCACCGACTCGATGACCTGGCAGGACTTCGCCGAGCTCGCCTCGTGGTCGCCGCTACCGCTGCTCGCCAAGGGCGTGCTGACGCCGGAGGACGCCGCGCTCGCCGCCGCGAACGGCGCCGCCGCCGTGATCGTCTCCAACCACGGCGGCCGCCAGCTGGACGAGGTGCCTGCCAGCATCGACCTGCTGCCCGAGATCGCCGATGCGGTCGGCCGCCGGGTCGAGGTGCTGCTCGACAGCGGCGTGCGTCGTGGCTCCGATGTGGTCAAGGCGCTCGCCCTCGGTGCCCGGGCCACCCTGATCGGCCGCCCCGCCCTGTGGGGCCTCGCCTGCGGGGGTGCCGCCGGCGTCGAGGAGGTGCTGCGCCTCCTCCAGGTCGAGACCGAGCTGTGCCTGGCCCTGCTCGGGGTAGCCTCGCCCGCGGCGGTCGGTCGCGAGCACCTGCAGCGCGCCCGCGTCTGAGGCCGCCGGCCCGACGGATCCGCTTTGGCAAGGGTCCCCGACCCCGTTAGGGTTGCGGGCATGACTTCGTCCCTGTACCCGCACCTCTTCAGCCCGCTGCCGCTCGGCACCTTCGAGGTGCAGAACCGGGCCTTCATGAGCAGCATCACCGCCCAGCTCGCCGACACCGTCGTCAACGAGCGCCTGCTCGCCTTCATCGGCGAGCGCGCCCGCGGCGGCGCCGGCCTGATCACGCTCGGCTCGGCGCCCGTGCATCCGGCGCTGCACAACCACGACCAGAAGCAGCTCGCCCTCTACAGCGACGAGGTCGTGCCCGGCCTTGCCCGGCTGGCCGACACGGTGCATGCCGCCGGCTCGCGTCTCGCGCAGATCCTCTGGCACGGCGGCCACAACCAGAGCTATCGCTCCGGCTACGCGGCGGTCGCACCGTCGCCCGTGCCGTCGGTGGTGCACGGCGGTGTCCCCAAGCAGGTCTCGAAGAAGGAGCTGAAGGAGCTGCGCGGCTACTACGCCCGCGCCGCCCGCCGCTGCGCCGACGCCGGCCTTGACGCCGTCGTCGTCCAGACCGCCGCCGACTACATCATCGGCTCGTTCCTGAACCCCACGCTGAACCGCCGCACCGACGAGTACGGCGGCTCGCTGGAGAACCGGCTGCGCTTCGTCACCGAGGTGCTCGAGGACGTGCGCGAGGCGGTGGACGGCCGCTGCGCCGTCGCGATTCGCACCTCCGCCGGGCATCTGATCCCGACCGACCCGACGGGCTACTCGCGCGATGACGCCCTCGAGGCGGTCGGAGTGCTAGCGCAGAGGGGTCTCGTCGACTGGGTGAGTGTGCTATCCGGCTCGTACTGGTCGGCAACGCAGATCGTCTCGCCGATGCACCACCCGCGCACCCCGGGCGCCGACGATGCTGCCGCCTTCAAGGCCGCGGGCCTCGGCGTGCCGGTCTTCACGACGGGCCGCATCCGCACGCCCGAGGAGGCCGAGGAGATCATCGCCTCCGGCAAGGCCGATGCCGTCGAGCTGGCGCGCACGCTGCTCGCCGATCCGGAGTGGCCGACGAAGGCGCGCACGGGCCGCAGCGCCGAGATCCGCCCCTGCATCTCCTGCAGCCAGGGCTGCTGGGCGTCGTACATGGTTGGCGCGCCGGTGACCTGCATCGTCAACCCGGCCGCGGGCTACGAGCTGCAGCTCGGGCCGGTCGGCAAGGCCGCCGCGGCCAAGCAGGTCGCCGTGGTTGGCGGAGGCCCGGCAGGTCTCGAGGCGGCGCGCGTCGCGGCCGAGCGCGGCCACAGCGTGACGCTGTACGAGGCGACCGCGCACCTGGGCGGCGACATGCGCGTCGCAGCGCTCATGCCGCATCGCGGCGAGATCATGGACGCCGTCGACTGGTGGGAGCGCGAGCTCGCCCGGCTCGGCGTGACGGTGCGCCGCAACACCGCGATCGAGAGCGCCGCCGAGCTGGCTGGCGCCGACGAGGTGATCTGGGCCACCGGCGCGCAGCCGTCGCAGACCGCTGTGCTCCGCTTCCGCCCGGCCAATCACGATGGCATCCCCGGGGCGGCGGGCCTCCCGCACGGGCGTGAGCTGCTGCGCGGCGAGAAGCACGTCGCGGGCAGCGTCCTCGTGATCGACGAGGAAGGCGGCTGGCCGGCGGTGTCGCTCGCCGAGTGGCTCGTCGAGCAGAAGGGCGTCACCAAGGTCACCGTCGCGACGACCGCGAAGGCGCTCGGCGACCCCGACCTGTTCATGACGCTCGAGATCTTCGAGATCGGGCCGCGCCTCGCCGGCAAGGGCATCGAGGTGATCCCCGACGCGATCGCGCTGTCGGTGGAGAACGGCAAGGCGAACCTGCTCGGCCGCGGCGAGATCGGGCCGTACGACGCGATCGTCCTCTCCACGGGCACGACCGCACCAATCCTTGGCGACGACGATCTGGCGGCGGGCGACTGCGTCGCGCCGCGCAACATCTGGGCAGCCACGATGGACGCGGGCCGTATCGCCCGCGCTCTCTAGGAAAGGACACGAGGGCAGATGGCAGACATCACCAAGCTGGTCGCCGAGGGCAAGACGTACCTGTGGGCATTGCGCCAGGTGCACGACGACCCCGAGACCGCAAAGAAGACCCTGGCCGACGCGGGCATCGGCGTCGCCGAGCTGCTCCAGCTGAAGGCGCTCGAGCCGTCGATCGCACGCTTCCCGGCGCCGGTGGTCGGCCGCCGCGACCCGCGTTTCCTGCCGGTCACGATCCCGCCGGATCGCACCGTCTTCTTCCTGCCGCTCGTCACCGAGCACGGCGTCGAGGCGGGCCTCGAGGTCTTCCCGGAGAAGCTGACCTGGACGTTCGCGCACCGCGAGACGCAGTACGTCACCGGTGGCGACGTGCCCGTCGACGCCTACCTGGCCGACGGCACCAAGGAGTCGAAGATCGCCCACCCGGGCGACATCATCGCCATGGCCGCCGGCACGCGCGTCACGTACCACTCGTCCGAGGAGGACGGCCGCTTCGGCCACGCGCACATCTTCCTGCTCAACCTGCCGGACGGCGAGAACCGCACCTTCTACGACGCAGTGCCGTTCCTGCGGCTCCAGCAGCTCGGTGTCGTCGGCTCGCCCGACGGCCTGCCGCCGCTTGTCGATGTCATGGCGCGCACCGAGATCACCGACTGGTCGCAGCTCATCTCGCCACGCGCCAACCGCTCGCACCAGCTGCCCACCTGGCTGCGCAACGGCTGGAAGAATCGCGAGGCAACGCGCGCCGTCGACTACAGCGAGGGCACCAAGTCGCTGATCGTTGCCTCGCCCGACCGTGAGCCCGCCGACTACCTGCCCTGGGGCTCGGACGTCGCGAGCTGCCGCGTCAACCCGATCATCGCCGAGCACACCTGCGCCGTCACCGACTGCGTGTACCCGACCGGCTACCACGCGACCTACCCGAACACCGAGCTGTGGACGACGCTGCGCGGCAGCGCGAAGGTGGCGCTCACGCTGGCGCCGCTGCACATGCAGGCAGTCACGCTCGAGCTCGAGGCCGGCACGGTCGCGGTCATCCCGGCCGGCAGCCGCATCACCGTCGAGGCGGCGACCGCCGACCTCGTCGTGCGCCGCCACGCCGAGTCGTGCGCCCGCAACGGCCACTGGCGGATGATGGAGCAGAAGCTGATCGCCGACGGAACCGACAAGGAGTACGCCTAGATGCCTCGCAAGCTCGCACTGATCACCTACAACATCGTCGAGCCCGACGACCCCGAGGCGTACGCCGAGTGGATCCGGGAGCACGACTACCCGGCGTTCCGGCAGAACCCGAACATCCTCGAGTACTCCTGCTTCAACATCGTCGGGAACGTCCAGGGCAAGGAGTGGTTCAAGCGCTTCGACCTGATGTTCGTCGAGGATCACGACCTGGGCGGCATCCTCACCGACAAGGTCATCCACGACCACGCGATGACGTTCGCCAACACCTGGTACGAGGACAAGGGCAAGGGCCCCGACCAGTCGGTCAACTACCGCGTCTCCTACGCCGACGAGATCTGGGGCTAGCACGCCCCGCCAGCTCTTCCTGGTCACGTACACGCCGCAGCGCGCCGGCGATCCCGAGGCGTATGCCGAGTGGATCCGCCGGCGCGACTACGCGGCGTTCCGCCAGCACCCGGCGATCCACGAGTACAGCTGCTTCAAGCTGACGCAGAGCGTGCAGGGCGAGGAGCGGTTCACGTACATCGACCTCGTCTTCGTCGAGCGCGGCACCGACTTCGGCCGCGACCTCCGCACCGATGGGACGATCCGCACCCATGCGGCCGACTACCACGCGACCTGGTTCGAGACTCCCGGGCCGCACAACATGAACGTGTCCCTGGCCGAGGAGATCTGGGGCTAGGGCAGCCGCGGCGCGCGCAGCACCGCGAGCGTTGCGCCGCCCAGCAGCAGCAGCGTCGCCACGATCACCGCGACCCAGGTGAACTCGTGGCGCCTGCGCGTGCGCTCGACGCTCGTGCCGAGCTTCGCGTAGATCGAGCTGAGGCTCGCCTCGGTCTGCGCCGTGAAGGTGCGTCCGCCCGTGATCTGGCTGATGCTCGCGAGCGTGGCAGGGTCGGGTGGCACGGGGACGCGCTGCTCGAAGCCACCGAAGCCGCCGCCGCCGAACCCGCGGTCGATCGTGCCGCCGGGCGTGCCGAGCGCCACGGTGTTGACCCTGACGTTCTCGGCGCGCGCCGCGTTCGCGGCCTCCTCCGGCGTCTTCAGGCCGGCGTTCTGCGCACCGTCGGAGAGCAGGACGATCGCCGCGGGCGGGAAGCTGGAGACGGGCCCGGAGGGGACGATGCCGCCGTCGGGCGTGCTGCGCACGAGGTCGACGGCACGGGCGAGCGCATCGCCGATCGCGGTGCGGGCATTGGGCCGTATCTCGCCGATCGCAGCGCGCACGGCCTTGAAGTCCGTGGTCGGGACGGCGAGCACCGCGGACTCGGTCGAGAACTCGATCACGCCGATGCGCAGGCCCTTCGGCGCCTTGTCGACGAAGGAGAGCATCGCCTTGCGGGCGGCGCCGATCCGCGACGGCTTGACGTCGGTGGCGCGCATCGACCCGGAGACGTCGACGACGAGGACGACGGTGGAGTCGCGCACCGCGCTCACGACGAGCGCCGAGGGGCGGGCCGCGGCGATGGCCAGCACGGAGACCGCAGCGAGCAGCAGCGCTGCCGGAATGTGCCGCCGCCAGCGCGGCGTTGCCTCGAGGACGCTCTCCAGCACCGCCAGGTTGGTGAAGGCGACGCCGTGGCGCGGCGGACGCCGCTGGGCGAGCGCGTACGCGGCGGCAGCAGCCGCCGGGACGAGCAGGAGCAGCAGCAGCAGGGGGGAGGAGAAGGTCAGTGGAACCCCTCGGTGCAGATGATCCGCACCTGGAGAACGATTCGCGCGTCCCGCGGCAGCGTCGGGCCCGGCGTGACGGTCACGGTGAACGAGTCGCGGGTGATCTCCTCGTGCGAGCTGATGCTGCGCAGCAGTGCGGCCGAGGGCGGCTTGGCTCCGAAGAAGCCAAGCGCCGACGAGGCGTGCAGCAGGCGGCCGCCGATCTGGCAGCCGTCGGCGACACGCAGCGGCTGGCCGGCCTCGATCGCCGTGTCGCCGCTGCGGATGTCGAGGCCGGTGAAGGGCGGGAAGGTGGCCTGATACGAGACGCGCGACCGGGTGCCGGAACCGCCGCCGCCCGGGATGCAGCCGATCGCCGGCCGGTAGGTCACGGCGCTGGTGCCGCCACCGCCGTCGAGCCCGGAGAAGATGACGGCGTTGTGCGTCGAGACGCCGGAGCGAACGGGGCTGCCGGGTGAGGCCTGGAACGTGACGGCCACGGTGCTCGTTGACCCGATGGCATCGGTGCCGCCGATCGTGTCATTCCGACCAGCGCACTTCAGCTCCCACTCGGTCGGCAGGATGCGGCCTCTCTGCCCGGCCGGGATCTTCACCCAGGGGCCCTTCACGGGCACGCACACCTGGACGCCGGTGCACTCGTCGTTGAGCGCGGCGCGCGCCCCTCCGGATGTGCCGGCTGCTCCGGCGATGCCGGTTGCTGCGACGGCGATCACGCTGCAGGCGGCGGCGAGCGCGGTAATAGCACGCAGCGATGTGATAGCACGTACGTTGAGGCGTGAAAGTCTCACAGTGCCCTCCGATACCAGCGGGTCGAGAGGCCGATCGCGGCGAGCAGCAGGAACGCTCCCGCGCCGGCGAAGATCGCGGTTATCTCGCGCGGCTCGTCGTGGTGAGCGAGCTGCGAGCCGAGCGTGGAGTAGACCCGTCTGAGCGTTGTAGCGTCGGGCGCGGCCTGGAACGTGCCGTGGCCGGTCTCGGCGATCTTCTGCAGCGTCGCCGGGTCGGGCTTGACCTCGACGCGCTCCGAGGGGCCGTTCGGCACGGGGACGTCGACGGTGGTGGCCTCGGTTCCGAGGGTCACCGTCGAGACGGTGATGCCGGCGGCGAGGGCGGTGGCGGCGGCGTCGACGGCGGCCGGGCCGGCCGTCTGGGCGCCATCGGAGAGGAGCAGGATCGTGGTGGGCGGGCCGTCGGCAGGGGTCGGTGCGGCCCCCTGCTTCGCGTTCGGCCGGGCGATCGCCACCGAGCGCAGGATCGCGGCGCCGATCGCGGTGCCGCCGTCGGCGCGCAGGTTCGCGAGCACCGCGTGCGCGGCCTCGCGGCTGGTGGTGGGGCCGAGCACGGCATTGGCGGAGTCGGAGAAGCTGACGATCCCCACGCGGTAGCGGCTGGGGAGCTCCTCGATGAAGGCATTGGCCGCGGCGCGGGCGGCCGCGAGGCGGCTGGGCTTGACGTCGGTCGCACGCATCGAGCCGGAGACATCGATG
>CANNRA010000115.1 GCA_947507735.1 Actinomycetota bacterium | reverse complement strand
CGCGTCGTCGCAGAGCGCGCCCGCGACTCCCGCGTCGTAGAACGCGCGAGCGCTCAGGCCGAGCGCCGCGGCCGCCTCGTGCTCGCGCGTGAGATCGGTGTCGAACAGCACGGGATCGTCGGTGTTGAGCGTGCAGAGAACGCCCGCCTCGATCAGGCGCGGCAGGGGATGCTCGGAGAGGTCGCTGACGACGCCGGTGCGCAGGTTCGAGACGGGGCAGACGTCGCAGACGATGCCGCGCGCCGCGATCTCCTCGACGAGCGCCCAGTCCTCGACGGCACGGAAGCCGTGGCGGAGGCGGTCGGCGCCGAGGGCGTCCATGGCGCCACGGACGGAGGCCGGCCCCGCCACCTCACCCGCGTGCGGCACCGAGCCTAGCCCGAGCGCGCGCGCCTCGGCGAAGACGTCCGTCCACAGCTCGGGCGGGTACTGCGCCTCGAGGCCGCCGATGCCGATCGCGACGACGCCGCGGTCGCGGTAGCGGGCCGACCACTCGACCGTCGCGCGCCCCTCCTCCTGCGTGAAGCTGCGCGGGATGTCGGGCGTCAGGCGCACCTCGACGCCGTGCAGCTCACGCGCCTCCTGCACGCCAGCGGTGACGCCCTCGTAGACCTCCTCCCACGAGGAGCCGCGACGCACCGGCTCGGCCGGCGAGAAGATCGCCTCGAGGTAGACCGCGCCATGGCGCTTCGCCTCGGCCGCGTAGTCGACCGTGATCGCGCGGTAGTCGTCGGCAGTGAGCAGCGCCTTGGTCGTCGCGATCCAGACCTGGATGAAGTGGGCGAAGTCGCGGTAGGCGAAGAACTCCTGCAGGCCCTCCACCGTGTCGGCGGGCAGGGCGACGCCGTTGCGCCGCGCGATGCCAAGCAGCGTCGCCGGCTGCACCGTCGCCTCGAGATGGACGTGCAGCTCGATCTTGGGGAAGGGCGCAGAAGGGGCGGTAGCAGCGGCGGCGGGCATCGCGCGCAGCCTAGTCGCGGCGCGCAATGGCAGCGACGGTGCCGCCGGTGAGCGCGATCAGGTCGGCCGGAGCCAGCTCGATCTCGAGCCCGCGGCGGCCCGCGCTGACATGGATCGTGGTGTGGCCCTCTGCGCTCGCATCGACGAAGGTGGGCAGCCGCTTCTTCTGGCCGAGCGGCGAGATGCCGCCCACGACGTAGCCGGTGGCGCGCTCGGCGTCGGCGGGCTTCGCCATGTCGGCCTTGCGCCCCCCGGCCGCCGCCGCCACCGCCTTCAGGTCGAGCAGCGCCGTCACCGGCACCACCGCCACGACGAGCCGCCCGCCGTCCACCGCGGCGAGCAGCGTCTTGAACACCCGCTCCGGCTCGACCCCGAGCGCCTCGGCCGCCTCCAGCCCGTAGCTCTCGGCGCGCGGGTCGTGCGCGTACTCGTGCACGGTGTAGGCGACCTGCGCGCGGTCGGCGGCGAGGATCGCCGGGGTGCCCTTGCCTGCCACGGCGGTCAGCTCACCGGCGGCCGGCGACCGGCCCAGGGCCGCGCCTCCTCGAGCTGCGCACAGACGCGGATCAGCTCGGCGTCGCCCTGCGGCCTGCCGACGAGCTGCACGCCGATCGGCACGCCCTCGGCCGACCAGAACAGCGGCAGCGACGCCGCGGGCTGCCCCGTCAGGTTCGCCACCTGGGTGAACGGCGTGAAGCGCCAGCCGCGGTCGAACTGCTCCCAGACGTCATCGCCCTCGGTGCCCCAGCCCACCGGCACCGGCTGCAGCGCGAGGCCCGGCGTCAGCAGCAGGTCGTAGTCGTTCCAGAAGGCGACGATGCGGCGCGCCAGCGCCTGCATGCGCATCACGGTCGAGACGTACTCCTTGGCGTTCGTCGCCTCGGCGCGGTCGGAGAGCGCCTGGTTCAGCTTCTCCACCGCCGCGTACGGCGCCATGCTGAAGTAGGCGCTCGAGCCGGCCCAGATCGTCCCGAAGTCCTCGAGGTAGGTGTCGCTGTGCCAGTCCGGGGTCGCCTCCTCGACGTGGTGGCCGAGCGACTCCAGCAGGTGCCCGGCCGCCCGCGCGGCCTCCTCGCACAAGGGGTCGACATCGGCGGTCAGCGGCGGCGCCAGCGCGATGCCGATGCGCAGCCGCCCCGGCGTCCTGCCCGCCTCGGCGGCGAAGGGGCGCTCCGGCGGCGTCGCCCAGAAGGGGTCGCCCACCTCGTAGCCCGCCTGCACGTCGAGCAGCGCCGCCGCATCCTTCACCGTGCGGCCGAGCGGCCCCGACGTCGCGAAGCCCTCGATGATCGAGCCGAAGGTCGGCGCGCCCGAGATGCGCCCCCGCGACGGCTTCAGCCCGAAGACGCCGCAGCAGGAGGCGGGGATGCGGATCGAGCCGCCGCCGTCCGAGCCCTGCGAGATGCCGCACAGGCCAGCCGAGAGCGCAGCGGCGGCACCGCCCGACGAGCCGCCGGCGGTGAGGTCGGTGTTCCAGGGGTTCCGGCAGGCGCCGTTCAGCTCCGACTCGGTCACCGAGCGCGAGCCGAACTCCGGCGTGTTCGTCTTGCCCAGGAAGACGAAGCCGGCGCGCCGCAGCCGCCCCACCATCGCCGAGTCGAACTCTGGCACCCAGTCGGCGAATGGCCGCGACGACATCGTCGTGCGGATGCCCGCCGTGACATCGAGATCCTTGAGCGAGATCGGCACGCCGTGGAAGGGCGGCAGGTCCGGCTCGGGCAGCCGCTCCTCGGCCTCGCGCGCCGCCGCGCGGGCGCTCTCCGCCGCCACCGTGACGAACGAGTTCAGCTGCGGGTCGAGACGCTCGATCCGCTCCAGGTACAGCTCGGTCAGCTCGACCGGCGAGACCTTGCGCTCGCGGATCAGGCGGGCCTGCTCGACAGCCGGGGTGAAGGCGAGATCGCTCATGCCGCCATCCTAGAACGGCGAGGGCTACAGCTCGACGCGCGAGCCCATGATCACGGTGCGGTCGCGCGGCAGCCGGAAGTACTCGGCGGCGTCGGCCGTGATGTGCGAGGTGGCGACGAAGAGGCGCTTGCGCCAGCGGCTCATGCCGGGCGCGTCGCCGCGGCGCAGCTCGATCGTCGAGAGGAAGTACGACACCTCGGAGTCATCGTCGACCTTGCGCTCGAGCTCGCGCTCGCGCAGCAGCGCGATCACCTGCGGCACGTTCGGCTCGTCCATGTAGCCGAAGCGCGCCGAGACATGGGTGATGCCGTCGTCGCGGTAGCCGAGGTCGTCCAGCACGCAGCGCTCGTCGACGGGGACGTGCGGGACGGGCACCGTCTCGATCGAGAGGATCACCACGTGCTCGTGGAGGATGTGGTTGTGCTCGACGTTGGCGCGCATCGCGAGCGGCGTCGTGTCCTTGCCGCGGTTGAGGAAGACGGCTGTGCCAGGGACGCGCACCACCGGGTACTGGCGGTCGTGCAGCTCGTCCACGAAGGCGCGCAGCGATCCCTCGTCGTTCTTGCGCAGCTCGGTGACGAGCTGGCGACCGCGCTGCCACGTGGTGAGCGCCGTGAAGGCGGCGAGGCCGATCAGCAGCGGCAGCCAGGCGCCATGGAGGACCTTCGTCGCAGACGCCGACAGGAAGAGGACGTCCACGGTGAGCAGCGGCCCGGCGCCGAGCAGGACGAGCCACAGCGGCTTGTTCCACTGATGCCGCACCACGTAAAAGAACAGCAGCACGGTGATCGTCATCGTGCCGGTGACCGCCATCCCGTAGGCGAAGGCGAGGTTCGCCGACGTCTTGAAGGTCAGCACGAGCGTCACGACCGAGACGAGCAGGGCCCAGTTGATCCACGGCACGTAGACCTGGCCGATCGTCTCCTCGGAGGTGTGGGCGATGCGCAGGCGCGGCAGGTAGCCGAGCTGTGCTGCCTGGCGCGCCACCGAGAAGGCGCCGGTGATGACGGCCTGCGAGGCGATCACCGCGGCCGCGCCGGCGAGGAAGACCATCGGGATGCGGCCCCAGTGCGGCACGAGCAGGAAGAAGGGGTTGGCGATGTTCTTCTCGGGGTCTTCGAGCACGATGGCGCCCTGGCCGAGGTAGCTGAGGATGCAGGCCGGGAAGACGACGAACAGCCACACGCGCGAGATCGGGCCGCGGCCGAAGTGGCCCATGTCGGCGTAGAGAGCCTCGGCGCCGGTGACGGCGAGCACGACGGCTGCGAGGGCGAAGAAGGCGATGCCGAAATGGTCCCCGAAGAAGTGGATCGCGTAGGTCGGCGAGAGCGCCTCGAGGATGCTCGGGTTGCCGACGATGCCGTGCACGCCGAGCGCGCCGATCACGGTGAACCAGACGGCCATCACCGGCCCGAACAGCTTGCCGACGGTGTTGGTGCCCAGCCGCTGCGCCAGGAAGAGCACGACGATGATCGCGACCGCGATCGGCAGGACGAGGTGCTCGAGCGATGGCGCAGCCACCTTGATGCCCTCGATCGCCGAGAGCACCGAGATCGCCGGCGTGATCATCGAGTCGCCGAAGAACAGCGATGCGCCGAAGATGCCGAGGCCGGAGAGCAGCAGCTTGGTGCGGCGGCTGCCCGCCACCCCCTTGCGCCGGATCAGCGTGATCAGCGCCATGATGCCGCCCTCGCCGTCGTTGTCGGCGCGCATCACGAGCGCGACGTAGGCGATCATCACGACGATCACGACCGACCAGAAGATCAGCGAGATCACGCCGTAGACGTTCTGCGTGACCGCCGCGACCGGGTGCGGGTCGTTGGGGTTGAAGACCGTCTGCACCGCGTACAGCGGGCTGGTGCCGATGTCGCCGAAGACGACGCCGAGCGCGCCGAGGGCGAGGGCCCCGCGCGCGGCTGAACGGCGGGTCACGCCTGTGGTTTCCGCCTGGTTCTGCACCCCTACCGGGGGACGAGTCTACCCGATGATCGCCGCGACATCCTTCAGCAGGAGCACCAGGTGGTACGGGTCGGTGGGCGACGGAGCGAAGCCGAGCCGCTCGTACCAGCGCCGGGCCTCGTCTCCCTTCGCATGCACGAGCAGGGCGCGGATGCCGACGCTCGTCGAGGCCTGCAGGCAGCGGAGCAGCGCGTCGCGGAGCAAGGACTGCCCGACTCCCGCTCCCTGGTGGCGCAGATCGACGGCCAGGCGCGCGAGGAGAACGGCGGGGACGGGGCGCAGCCGGCGCTCTCCGCGCAGCAGCCGCTCCGGTGCGGCTGCCGCCTCGATCTGGCAGGCGGCGAGCGCGTAGAAGCCGACCACAGCATCCTCGCTGTCGGCCGCGACGTAGACGCGCGCAGCACCAGAGGCCTGAGCGGCGCGCGCGTGGCGTCGCACCCAGTCGTCGAGCGCAGGCTCGCCGCAGGCGAACTCGCCGAAGCGGTGATGGCTGGCGAGCGGAACCGGCGGCGCCGGCGTCACGCTTCGTCGACGAAGACGCTCGGCCGCGAGAACAGGCGCTCGAGGCCGGGGTTCGACTGCACCGGCTGGTCGAGCAGCGCAGCAAGCTCAGCCCAGGCCGCGTCGTCGAGCAGGAAGCGGGTGCGATCGGCCAGCACACGCTCCGCTTCGATCAGCGCAGCGCCGATCACGAAGTCGGTCAGGTTCTGGCGGCGCTCCGTGGCCGCCTGGCGGACGAGCGCGTCGGCCTCGCCCGCGATGCGGAGGTTCCAGCGGGTGTCGCGCAGCGGCTCGGCCATGCTGCAACTGTACTCACAGTGTGTGTACGGATTGCTGCAGGAGCGTGCCGGAGGTGCGAAGCTGGCCAGCGACCGCTGCGCGTCGTTGTCCCCTCTACCGCTCGCGTCGCCGCAGCTCGGCCTCGACATCGTCGGGATCGAGACCACGGGCAGCGAGCACCACGTAGCTGTGGAACCACAGGTCGGCGAGCTCGCCGATCAGCAGCTCGTCGCTCTGCGACACGGCGGCGATGGCGACCTCGACGCCCTCCTCGCCCACCTTCTGCGCGGCGGCGCGCGGGCCGCCCTCGAGCAGCTTCGTCACGTACGAGCCCTCGGGCCGGTCGAGCGCGCGCTGGGCGATCTTGCGCCACAGCCACGGCGCGAAGC
The DNA here is from genome assembly GCA_947507735.1 of Actinomycetota bacterium. Lineage (GTDB taxonomy): Bacteria > Actinomycetota > Thermoleophilia > Gaiellales > Gaiellaceae > CANFDS01. The sequence goes on along the minus strand of CANNRA010000115.1, from coordinate 1,406 downwards.
AGGAGCGGCTGCCGGTGTGGCAGGTCGGGCCGGCCGGGCGCACCTTCAACAGCAGGGTGTCGCCGTCGCAGTCGTCCTTCAGCTCCTCCACCTCGAGCACGCCGAGCGTGTTGCCCGACGTCTCGCCCTTCTGCCACAGCTGCTGCCGCGAGCGCGACCAGAACGTCGCCAGACCCGTCTCCTCGGTGCGGCGACGCGCCTCGTCGTTCATGTACGCGAGCATCAGCACGCGCCCGGTCTCGGCGTCCTGCACAACCACGGGAATCAGATCCGCATCGGCCATCCGGCCTCCTTCAGCTCTCTCTTCAGGACGGTGATGCGCTCGGGCGCCTCGTGCACGATCGAGGCGACGAGCGCAGCCTCGGCACCGACGGCGAACGCGTCGGCCAGGTGGCCCGCGGTGCCGGCGCCACCCGAGGCGATGACAGGAACGGTGACGGCGTCACAGACGCGGCCGGTCAGCTCGAGGTTGTAGCCCGCGCGGGTGCCGTCGGCGTCGATCGACGTGAGCAGGATCTCGCCGGCACCACGGCGCACGGCCTCCTGCGCCCACTCGACCGCGTCGATGCCACGCGGGGTGCGGCCGCCGTGCGTGACGACCTCGAAGGAGCCGTCGTCGCGGCGCTTCGCATCGATCGCACACACCACGGCCTGCGCGCCGAACTCGTACTCCAGCTCCTCGAGCAGCCCGGGCACGTCGAGCGCGGCGCGGTTGACGCTCACCTTGTCGGCGCCCGCGCGCAGGATCGCCCGCGCATGCTCGGTGGCCGAGATGCCGCCGCCGACGGTGAACGGGATCTCCAGCTCCTCCGACATGTGCTCGATCAGCCGCAAGAGCGGGTCGCGACCGTCGACGGTCGCGGTGATGTCGAGAAAGACCAGCTCGTCGGCACCGAGCTCGGAGTAGCGCGTCGCCAGCTCCACCGGGTCGCCGATGTCGCGCAGGTTGACGAAGTTGACGCCCTTGACGACGCGGCCGCCGGTGACGTCGAGGCAGGGGATCAGGCGCTTCTTGACCATGCGATCACGTTCCGTAGGAGGTGCTCTCCGGGCTTGGCGCTGCGCTCGGGGTGGAACTGCACGCCCGCGACCGCGCCGGCGTCGACCGCGGCGCAGATCGTGCCACCGTGCTCCACCTCGGCAGCAACGAGGCTGCGGTCGGCCGGCACCACGGCGAAGCTGTGGGCGAAGTAGACGTCCTGGCCGTCGAGGCCGTCGAGCAGCGGCGACGGCCGCAGCACCGCGAGGGTGTTCCAGCCCATGTGCGGGACGCGCGGCGCGACGATGCGGCGCACCGGGCCGGCGAGCAGGCCGAGGCCCGCGCCGCCCTCCTCGTGCGCCTCGAACAGCAGCTGCAGGCCGACGCAGATGCCGAGCACGGGGCGCGCGGCGGCAGCCCGCTCGCG
>CANNRA010000114.1 GCA_947507735.1 Actinomycetota bacterium | reverse complement strand
CGCGGTCGACGCTGCGCTGGCCGAAGCCGCGGCGCTCGTCCACGAGCGGCGCGCCGACATCCTGCGGGCGAACGAGGCCGACTACGCCGCGGCGCAGGGCCGGCTCGATGCCGGGATGCTCGACCGCTTGCGCCTCGACGAGGGGCGGGTCGCCTCGATGGCCGAGCAGGTTGCCGCGACGGCAGCGCTGCCGCCCCTGGAGCGCGTTGCCGCCGAGTGGACGCTGCCCAACGGCCTGCACGTCACCGAGCGGCGGATCCCGATCGGCGTCGTGGGGGCCAACTTCGAGGCGCGCCCCAACGTCGCCCTCGATGTCGCGGCCCAGCTCCTGAAAAGCCTCAATGCAGGTGTTTTGCGCACCGGCGGCGCTGCGCTGCGCAGCGTCACGGTGATCGTCGACGAGGTCGTGCGCCCGGCGCTGGAGCGGGCAGGGCTGCCGGCGGGCGCCATCGGGCTCGTGCGCTCGGCCGACCGCGAGGGCGCCCGCATCCTCGTCTCGATGCCCGATCTGGTGCGGCTCGTGGTGCTGCGCGGCTCCGGCGAGACGACGGCGGCGCTGGCGCGCCTCGCTGCCGAGCATGGCGTGCGCACGCTCGCGCACGCCGAGGGCGGTGGCGTGCTCTACATCCACGCGGGCGCCGACCCGGCCGGAGCCCTGCGCCTCGCCGAGAACTCGCTCGACCGGCTCGGCGTCTGCAACCGGCTGAACCTGGCGCTCGTCGATGCGCAGCGCGCCGACGTGCTCCCCGGCCTGCTCGACCTCTTCGCCCGACGCGGGCTGACCGTCCGTGGCACCGAGCGGGCTCGCGCCCTCGCCGGCGCCACCGTGCAGCCGCTCGACCGCCGCCTCGGCCACGACTGGACGAGCGATCCGGAGCGCGTCTCCTCGGTGACGCTCGACGTCGTGGACACGCTGGAGGAGGCCGTCGAGATCGCCAACGACGAGACCTCGGGCCTGGCCGCAGCCATCGTCACCGAGGACGAGACGGCTGCCCTGCGCTTCCTCGACCTCTACCGCGGCACCGCGGCCTACTGGCAGGCGCCGACCCGCTTCACCGACGGCTTTGCGCTGACCGGCGCCCCCGAGACCGGCATCAACGTCGACTGGACGCCCGGCCCGCGCGGCCCCGTCACCTACCGCGACCTCTGGCTGCGCCAGTACCGCGGCGTTGGCGACGGGAGCCAGCACCGGTGACCATCGTCGTCAAGCTCGGCACGACGCTGATCGTCGGGCCGGGCGGCCGCGTGCGCCGCTCCGTGCTGCGCGAGCGCGCCCGCGAGGTCGCCGGGATCGTGGCCGGCGGCGAGTCGGTCTGCATCGTCACCTCGGGAGCGATCGGCCTCGGCTGGCAGCGGCTAGGGCTGCCGAAGCGTCCGACCGAGGTACCGAAGCTCCAGGCGGCGTCGGCGCTCGGCCAGGCCCGGCTGCAGCAGGCCTGGGATCGGGCGTTTGCGCCGCACAGGGTGGCTGCCGGGCAGATCCTGCTCACCGCCGCCGACGTCTCCGACCGCGCCGCCTACCTGCACCTCCGCAACGCCTTCGAGGCGATCTTCAAGGCTGGCGCAGTGCCCGTCGTCAACGAGAACGACGCCACCGCCACCGATGAGATCACGTTCGGCGACAACGACGCGCTGGCCGCGCAGGTCGCCGTGCTCGTGCAGGCACGGCTGCTGATCCTGCTCACCGAGGTCGACGGCGTCTACACGCGCGCGCCGGGAACGCCCGGCGCCGAGCTGCTGCGCGACGGCGCGAGCGCGCTCGAGGCCGAGATCGGCGCCGCCTCGAGCCTGGGCACCGGTGGCATGGGCAGCAAGATCGTCGCGGCACAGATGGCCGCCTCGGCCGGCATCCCCACGGTGATTGCGGGCGGCGTCGGCAAGGACGTGCTGCTGCCGATCCTCCAGGGGGAGCCGCGCGGCACGCACTTCCGCGCCAGCAACGACGAGGTGCCGCCGTTCAAGCTGTGGCTGCGCTTCGGTAAGCCGGCCAGCGGCCGCCTCATCGTCGATGCGGGCGCGCGCACGGCGCTGATCGAGGGCGGGGCGAGCCTGCTCGCGGTCGGCGTCGTCTCGGTCGAGGGGCGCTTCGACGCGGGCGACGCGGTCGAGCTTGTCGGGCCGGACGGCGAGGTCTTTGCCAAGGGGCTCGCCGGCGCGGATGCGCAGCAGATCGCCAGCCGCAAGCGCGGTCTCGAGGCGATCCATCGGGATCGCCTCGTCCTGATCGGCTAGTCCGCCAGCAGCTCGTCGATGTCGAGCAGCACCACGAGGCGATCGCCGAGGTCGGCGATGCCGCTGACGCCGATGCCTCCGCCGACAGGCGGCGTGATGCCTGCGCCGGGCGCCAGGGCCGGGCCGACGACGGCGGCAACGGCGAGGGCCGCGGGCCCGTCGGGCCCGTCCACGAGGACGAACGCAGCTGTCTCGCTCTCCTCGAGCACATCGGGGTCGAAGCCGAGCCGCTCCGCAAGCCTGCACACGGGGTAGAGGGCGCCGCGCACCGGCAGGACGCCTGCGAGCCACGCCGAGGAGGTCGTGATGCGCCGGGGCGCCCGGTAGGCAACGACCTCGCGGACGCGCTCGAGTGGCAGTCCGAGCTCGCCGCCCGCGACCTGCACGACGAGCAGGCGCCGGTCACCGCTCGCGCTCTCCGCTGCTGCGGCCGTGCTTTCGGGCGCGAGGGCGGCCTTGGCGGGCGCGACGAGCGCCGACGACACCTTGTCCAGCAGCTCGGCCAGGGTCTCGGTCTCCTGCTCGGTCAAGGTCGCCAGGGCGGAGGAGAGGCGCGCTGTGTCGAGTGGCGCGTGGGTGGCCAGGGCGCGGCGACCGCGCGGGGTGAGCTGCAGGGCCAGTCGCCGGCGGTCGCCCGCTGCGCGCTCGCGCCGCACGAGACCGTGCTCCTCGAGCCCGCCCACGAGCTCGGAGGCGGTGCTCTTGGCGATCCCGGCCGCCGCGGCAACGGTCGAGAGCGTCGGCGCACCGCCGGCAGCCACCGCACGCAGGAGCACGCGCGTGCTGGCGCCGCGAGGATCGTCTGCGCTCGCGATGAGGCGGCCGATTCCGACCAGGCGTCCCGCTATCAGTTCGGTGAGCGAACTATTCACTGGCCGAACGATACCGCTAGCAGACGCTCTCTGCAGGCCCGGCTCGCGCCCGCCGCCCGCCGCCGGTAGCTTCTCCGGCATGAGCGACGACTTCGGCGCCCTTGCGTGGCGCCCCGAGATCGAGATGTCCACGGCCGAGCGTAACGACTTTCTCGCCGGACGCCACATCGCCCGCGTCGCGACCAATGGCTCGGGCGGCTTCCCGCTGGTGACACCGCTCTGGTACTTCTGGGACGGCGAGGCGATCTACCTCTCGTTGACCTCTTCGCGCATGGTGGGGCGAAACCTGCTGCGCGATCCGCGCTGCGCCATCCTGATCGACGTCGACGAGCGGGCGACCTTCGGCCACGGCACGAACTTCGCCAAGGCCGTGCACGTGCTGGGCGAGGCAGAGCTGACGCCGGTCGAGCCGGGCAACACCGTGCGGATCGAAGCGGGCTCCCTCGCCGGCGACCACGACGCCGCCGAGACGCTGGGCATCATCGCGCGGCGCTACGGCCTCTGGCGCGCCGATGGCTCGGTTGGCGTCACCTTCGAGGATCTGTACGAGGACGTCCAGGAGGCGGGACGGCAGGGCGCGACGCTCGCCCGCGAGAACGAGGGGCGGATCATCGTCAAGGTGCGCCCGCGCCGCGTGCGCAGCTGGGACTTCTCCCGCGCACCGTTCGCGCGGGGCTGAGAGCACGCCCGGCTAGGCCGAGGCGGCGGGCTGGAGGCCCGGGAGCGGCTTGCCGGCGTGGATGCAGGCTGCGAAGTGTCCGCCGGCCTCGGCGGCCGCCAGCGGCGGTTGTACGGCGTCACACGCGGCCTCGTGCAGCGGGCAGCGCCGCGCGAAGATGCAGCCGACCGGTCGCTCGCTCAGGTTCGCCTCGCCCTTGACCGGGGGCGTCTTTGGCTTGACGTCGGGGTCGAGCGACAGCTCGGAGCCCAGCAGGAACTCCGTGTACGGGTGGGCGGGCCGCGTCAGCACCAGCTCGGCCGGGCCGACCTCGACGATGCGGCCGAGGTACATCACGGCGACGCGGTCGCAGACGTTGCGGATGGTCGGCAGGTCGTGGGAGATCAGCACGTAGGTCAGATCGAGCTCGCGCTGCAGCCGCATCAGCAGCTTGAGGATCTCGGCGCGCACCGAGACGTCGAGCGACGAGGTCGGCTCGTCCAGCACGACGATGCGGGGGTTGGTTGCCAGCGCCCGCGCGATGTTGACGCGCTGCTGCTGGCCGCCGGAGAGCTGGTGCGGGAAGCGCTCGGCGTGCTCGGGCTTGAGCTGGACGAGGTCGAGCAGCTCGAGAACGCGCTCGCGCAGCGCGGCACTGCGCAGCTCGGTGTGCAGCAGCAGCGGCTCGGCGATCGCGGCCGCCACCTTGAGCCGCGGGTCGAGCGACTCGAACGGCTCCTGGAAGACGATCTGCATGTCGCGGCGCCACGCGCGCAGGTCGCGCGGTGCAGCCGTGCGGATCTCGCGGCCCCCGACCTCGATGCGGCCGCCGTCCGAGGGCAGCAGGCCAAGCAGGCAGCGCGCCACCGTGGACTTGCCCGAGCCCGACTCGCCGACGAGGCCGAGCGTCGAGCCGTGCGGCACCTCGAACGAGACACCGTCGACGGCGATCACGTCGGGCTGCCCGCGGCGCACGAAGCGCTTCTGCAGGCCCTCGACGACGATGGCTGGACGGGTGGGCGCGCTCGCCACTAGGCGGCGCTGCCCTTCTCCTCGCGAATGCCCTCGAGCCGCGAGGCCTGGATCAGGCGCTGCGTGTAGGCGTGGCCGGGCGCCAGCATGATCTCGCGCTTGCCGCCCTGCTCGACGATCAGGCCGTCGTGCATCACCGAGACGTTGTCGCAGTACTGGGCGACGATCGACAGGTCGTGCGTGATCATCAGCACCGAGAGGTTGAGCCGCTGCTGCAGGCTGGCGATCTCCTCGAGGATCTGGCGCTGCACGGTGGCGTCGAGGCCGGTGGTTGGCTCGTCGGCGATCAGGAAGGTGGGGCGGGAGACGAGCACCGTGGCGATCACGACGCGCTGCGCCATGCCGCCCGACAGCTCGTGCGGATAGGCGCGGGCGACGCGGGCGGGATCGGCGATGCCGACCATCGCGAGGTGCTCGAGCACCTGCTCGCGGCACTCCTTGCCCGACGTGCCGCGGCGGTGCGCGCGGATCACGTTCGTCATCTGCTTCTCGACCGCGAGCAGCGGGTGCAGGGCGGTGCGCGGGTTCTGGAAGATCATCCCGACCACGGGGCCGCGGATCTCGCGCAGCTCGCGGTCGCCGAGCCCGACGATGTCGCGGCCCGCGATGCGGATGCTGCCGGCCGTCACCGCGCCGCCGTGCGGCAGCAACCCGGTGATCGCGCGGGCGGTCATCGACTTGCCCGAGCCCGTCTCACCGACCAGGCCGTGCATCTCGCCGGTGGCGATGCTGAAGGAGATGCCACGCAGGATGCGGTGCTCGACCTTGCGGTTGCTGATCGTCACCTCGAGGCCAGCGACCTCCAGCATGCGATCCGGCGTGGGGGGCACGGCCATGACCGCCTGTATATAGCCCCGTGGCGCCCAGGGCAACCGGGCACGCACCGCGCCTGCCGCGCCGGGAGCCTCCGGCGTGAGATAGTCAACCGGTCGCACCCCTTTCCCGTTCCCGCAGGAGGAGCCAAATGGCCGAACTCCCCGTTCACACCCTCACCGCCGAGCTCGCGACGCTGGAGAACACCGCTCGCTTCGGCCAGCTGCTCTTCCGGAGCGGAGATGCGCTGCCCCACGTCTACGGCGACTCGCTCGACACCTACAAGGTCGGGCGCCTCGAGGCCGCCGGGCCGGTCGAGGAGATCGAGTACATCTGGACGCTGAACCACCACAACCGTGGCCAGCGCGTGCTCTACCTCGAGCGGCACCTGAACATCACGCAGAGCTTCATCCCGCTTGGCGCGCCGATCATCGCCATCCTGGCCGCGCCGGACGCCCGCCTCGAGAACGGCATGCCCGCCCTCGACGAGATCCGCGCGTTCATCGTGCCGGCGACCGCCGGCTTCAACATGCACCGCGGCTGCTGGCACGAGGTGCCGACCGCGATCTACCCCGAGACGGTGGTGCTGCTGACCAGCCACGCCGCGGTCACCTCGGGCTGGGCCGAGATCGATGCCGCCGGCCAGATCAACGCCGGTGACGTCGAGAAGCGAGAGGTCTCCCTGCACCTGGGTGTCGACCTGCGCTGGGAGATCCCAGCCGCCGCCTACACGACGCTGGGGCTGGCACGGTGAAGGTCGGCATCTTCACCGGACCGCAGCTGATCTCCTGGTCGGAGATCAAGCAGGCGTGGCTGCACGCCGACGCCGCCGGCTACGACTCGGCCTGGACGTGGGATCACCTGGTGGCCCTGCACGGCGACCTCGATGACTCGCACTACGAGGGCTGGACGCTGCTTGCTGCACTGGGCGCGCTGACCGACCATGTCCAGATCGGCCACCTGGTGACGGCGAACACGCTGCGCCACCCGGCCCTGCTCGCCAACATGGCGGTGACGGTCGACCACATCACCGGCGGCCGCGTCGTGGTGGGCATCGGCACCGGCTACTACGCCGAGGAGCACGAGCGCTACGGCATCCCGCTGCCCGACAAGGTCACGCGCGCAGCGATGCTGCAGGAGTCCGTCCAGGTGCTGAAGGGGCTCTGGGCGCCCGGCCGGCTCACCTTCAAGGGCGACTACTACACGATCACGGACGCACCGGCCTCGCCGAAGCCCGTCAACGGCAAGATCCCGCTGCTGCTGGGCGGTGCCGGCGAGCGGATGCTCAAGCTCGTCGCCAGGGAGGCCGACCTCTGGAACCTCCCGGACGGGCAGTACGGCATTGATCTCGAGCGCCTGAAGACGAAGGTCGAGCAGATCGAGCGCAACTGCGACGCGATCGGCCGTGACCCGGGCGAGATCGAAAAGTCGATGTCGCTGACGCTGTTCGTCGACACCGACGCCGCCGCGCTGAAGCGCCGCTACGACGCCTTCCACGTCTACCGCGGCTGGGACGAGGCAACGACGCGGCGTCACGTGGTGCTCGGCTCGCCCGACGAGGTCGTCGAGGAGCTCGCGGCCTATGGCCAGGCCGGCCTCGACCACTTCCAGATTCACCTGGTGCCCGGCTCGAACTACGAGGATCTGCAGATCTTCACCGACAGCTGCCTCAAGCAGGTGCAGGCGCTCTAGCGCGTGCCTCGTGGCCGGAGCGAGCCCTGATGGGCGGGGCGGACAGCTGATCCGCTCCGCCGGCAGCAAGCGGTCGCGGCCGTGGTCGGCCGCGGTGGTGGTGGCGTGCTCCGTGG
>CANNRA010000113.1 GCA_947507735.1 Actinomycetota bacterium | reverse complement strand
GCCCGAGCACGCGCGACAGCGCCTCCTGGCGGCGGGCGCCTGCCCCGCGCAGGGCGCGGTAGTCCAGCTCGAAGCCGCCCTGCGGCGAGCGAGCGAACCAGGCGCCGAAACCGGCCGCGACGACGCGCATGGCGAGGCGGAAGCCGAGCCGCGGGCCGCCGTTCACGCGCGCGGTGCCCTGCAGTGCAAAGGCGTAGGCGACGTAGGCGAGGCACTGGGCGCCGAACGCCGGCGCCAGCCACAGCGGGTCGATCGCGAAGAGCGTGTCGAGGACGCGACGGTGGCCCGCCAGGCCGCTCACCCAGACGGCGACGTCGTACGCGGCCACCGCGCAGAGCACGAGGAAGATCGCGCGCTGGCGCGTGCGCCAGATGCTGTGCCTGGCTCCGCGCACCCGGTCGCCGCGGCTGCGGGGCGGGCGTTCGGCTGGTGTCGTCCCGTCGTCCATGGTGGCCACGGCGAGTCTCCGGCTGCTCACCTTCGCGTCATCGGCCGGGGCGGGCGCGCCCTGACCGACCGTTGCCGGAGCGCAATCCGCCCCGGCATGGTAGCTTCCCCCACGTGCTTCTGAGCCTTGCGACAAGCAACATGATCGGCCTCGCGGCAGTTGCCGGCGGTTTCGCCGTTCTCGCCCTCATTGCCTCGATGGTGGTTCCGCGCTTCAAGCCGGACTTCCCGGGCAAGGGCGGCCTCAAGCTCTTCGTTCTCGCCGCCATGGCCTGCACCGCAGCAACGCTGCTCGCGGTGGAGTTCCTGGCGATCGAGCAGGAAGAGCCGGGCGGTCACGGCGAGAACGTTCCGGCCGCCTCGGCCGAGAAGTAGCCACGCCCGCCGCGCGCCTGCGCGGATCGGTTAGTGCTGCAACTCTTCGCGGACGACGTCGGCGAACGAGTCGATGTCCGCATCCGTCGTGTCCCACGCGGTCATCCAGCGGCACAGCCCGGTGACCTCGTCGTACACGTAGAAGAACGTGTGCTCCTGCAGCCGCGGGATCGAGGCCAGCGGCAGCCGCACGAACAGCGCGTTCGCCTGCACCGGCTGGGCGATCTCGAGCCCGGGCAGGCCCTCGACGGCGCGGGCGAGCCGTGCTGCCGCCGCGTTGGCGCGCCGCGCGTTCTCGAGCCACAGGTCGCCGGCCAGGAGGGCGGACAGCTGCGCGCTGGCGTAGCGCATCTTCGATGCGAGCTGCATCGACTGCTTGCGGCGGAACAGCATCAGCTCAGCCTGCTCCGGGCGGAAGAAGATGGCGGCCTCGGCGCCGACGGCGCCGTTCTTCGTACCGCCGAAGCTCAGCGCGTCGATGCCAAGGTCGCCGGTCGCCGCGCGCAGCCCGAGCCCCAGCGCTGCCGCCGCATTGGCGATGCGGGCGCCGTCCATGTGCAGGAAGAGGCCCTGCTCGTGGGCCCAGTCGGCCAGCGCGCGCACCTCCGCAGGGGAGTAGACGGTGCCGAGCTCGCTCGACTGCGTGATCGACACGACGCGCGGCTGGACGTGGTGCTCGTCACCGCGGCCGCGGAGGCGTGTCGCGGCCAGCTCGGGCGTCAGCTTCCCGTCCGGGGCGTCGATGGTGAGCAGCTTCGAGCCGAGGTGGCGCTCGGGGGCACCGCACTCGTCGGTGGTGATGTGCGCAGTGGCGGCGCAGATCACGGCCTCGTGCGGGTGCAGTAGCGCCTCCAGGCAGAGGACGTTGGCCGCGGTGCCGTTGAAGACGGGGAAGATGCTGGCGTCGTCGCCCAGCTGGGCGCGGATCGTCGCGCGCAGCGCATCCGTCCAGGCGTCGTAGCCGTAGGCGGTGGCGTCGCCGGTGTTGGCAGCGGTGAGCGCGGCGAGCACCTCGGGATGCGCGGGAGTCCAGTTATCGCTGGCGAGCGACTTGGCGGCGGGCGGCATGGCGCCGCGAAGCCTACGCGACAGGCTTGCGCCGGAAGACGTGCACGACGGCGCCGAGCTCGGGCGGCAGCACGAGGCGGCTGAGGCGCGGCTCCTCGCCCCCGGCGAACGTCGTCTGGCGCTCGTAGGCGAGGCGGTTGCCCGAGCCGACGGCGAGCCGGCTGTTGATCACGATGTAGAGCTGCACGCTCGGCGTGGCAAACACGGCCTGCTCGAAGGAGTTGCCCGCGGGCGGGAAGGAGCAGACAACGACCTCGGGGGCGCGCGTGCGCAGCGCTGCGGTCGCGTCCTCGCGCAGCACCTCGGTCGGGAAGCGCACGGCGTGCTGCCAGCTGTGGTCGTCGGTCGCGGCGATCTCGACGCCCGCCGCGGCCAGGAACGCCGAAAGGGTGCCGTCGCCGGCGGCGATCTCCAGCGCCGGGCGCCCGGCGATCAGGCGGGCCAGCTCGCGCACCAGCGGGCGTGAGTAGAAGCAGTAGATGCCCTTCGGCTGGACGAGCGGTAGCAGCAGGCGCCGCTGCGTCAGCAGCGGCCACACGAGCCGGAACAGGCGCAGCGACACCGGCTTGCGCTCGAGGTCGTGGCGGAACAGCAGCTGCTGCGCGATCCAGCCGTTGATCAGGTTGAAGCGCACCTTCCCCGAGGTGACGCCTGTCGCCGCAGAGAGGGAGATCTGCTTGAGGGCCTCGGCCGCCATGCGGCGGCGCACCTCTGCGCGCAGGTCGGCGGCAGGCTTCGCGGCGAGGTCGGCGGCGTAGCGGCCAACGGCCTCGAGGTCGTTGCGCCCCAGCAGCTCGGCCAGCTCACGCTGCACGGCAGCCCAGTCGTCCGGGTGGGCGGCGCGCAGCTCCTCGAGCGGGGGCCGCCCGGCCAGCCAGGCGCGCGTCTGCTTGGCAGTGCGCTGGGACATCTCCTCCTATCATCGGCAGCCGCCGCGCCGAGCTGAGTCCGCCAAGAGCGAAGGCCCCTCGAGAGGGGCCTTCGGGTTGCTCGGAAGCGGAGAGAGAGGGATTTGAACCCTCGAAGCACCTTACGGCACTTACACGAGTTCCAGTCGTGCTCCTTCGACCGCTCGGACACCTCTCCGGGTCAAGCCAGCAAAGGTTACCGCCCGCAGGCAGTGATCTGCGCCTCCACCTGGCGCAACGTCACCTGGCTGCCGTCGGTTCCGGGCCAGTGCGGCCGCCCCGGCGCGTAGCGTTGCGGGATGGCTCTGCTCTCCCCGCGTCCCGGCTCGTCGCTCGCTGCGCTGATCGAGATGTCCGGGTTCCTGTTCGGGGCGACGGCGATGTTCGCCGCGATGTACGAGACGCAGGCGATCCTGCCCACCATCGGACGCGACTTCGGCACGACGCCGTCGGAGACCGGCCTGACCGTCTCGCTCGTCGTGGTGGCGGTCGGGGTCGCGGCCTGGATCTGGGGCCCCGTCTCCGACCGCATCGGCCGGCGCCGCTCGCTGATCCTGGCCAGCTGGCTGCTCGCGATCCCCACGCTCGCGGGTGCGTTCGCCCCGAACTTCGAGACGTTCCTCGCCTGCCGCGTGCTGCAGGGCGTCTGCATGCCGGGCTTGCTGATCGTCGGCGTTCCGCTCGTGATCGAGACGTACGTGCCGCGCTACGGCGGGCGCGTCATGGGCTTCTACATCGGCTCGCTGGTGGCGGGCGGCCTCGTCGGCCGGGTCGGCGTGTCGCTGCTCACGTCGATCTCCAGCTGGCGCTGGGCGATCGCGATCATCACCGTGCTGCCGGTGAGCGCAGCGATCGTCCTCGGCCGGTCGCTGCCGCCCGAGAGGGTACGGCCGGCCCGCTCCGGTCATGGCGGCGCCGCCAAGCTGCTCGCCCTGCTGCGCAACCCGGCGCTGATGTCGGCAGCGGTCACCGGCTGCGGCGCCTTCTTTGGCTTCATCGCCATCTACACCTACGCCGCCTACCGCCTCGAGGCCCCGCCGTTCAACCTCAGCCCGACCGTGACCGGCCTGGTCTTCCTGCTCTGGCTGCTGGGCGGCGTGGCGCCGCTGATGGGGAAGCTGGCCGAGCAGCGGGGCTGGCGCAAGGTCGCCGCGGGAGCGATGGTGATCGGCGCCGCCGGTGTCGCGCTGACGCTCACGCAGTCGCTCGTGCTGGTGATCATCGGGCTGGGCATGGTGATCCTCGCTGCCTTCACGTCGCAGACCGCCGCCGCGCTCGGCCAGGGCACCTCGACCGAGACCGACAAGGGCCTCGCCAGCGCCATCTACTTCTCGATGTACTACGCCGCCGGCTCGATCGCCGGCTACGTGCCCGGCCTCGCCTGGGAGCGCTTCGGCTGGGGCGGCGTGGCCAGCGCGGCGCTCGGCTCGTATGCGCTCGGCCTGGTGGCGGCGGTCGGCGGGGCGCTGCTGATGCGGCGGATCGGAACAGGCCGAGCGTCGATATCGTTACCGCTTGAGAGAATCGAATCGGAGGAATCCACGTGACGATCACCATCTGCGATGTCGCCCCGCGCGACGGGCTCCAGAACGACCCGAAGATCCTCGAGCCGAGCGTCCGCGCCGAGCTCGTGAACCGCCTGGCCGGCGCGGGCGTCAAGCGCATCGAGGTCGGGAGCTTCGTCAACCCCGCGCGCGTGCCTCAGATGGCGGGCATCGAAGAGCTCGTCGGCATGATCGACCGCGTCCCCGGTGTCGTCTACGCCGGCCTCGCCCTCAACGACAAGGGCTACGACCGCCTGCGCGAGACCGGCCTCGACGAGGTGCACCTCGCCTTCGCGGCGAGCACCGAGTTCAACCACCGCAACTCCGGCGCCACGGTGGACGAGTCGATCGAGTCGTCGATCCGCAGCGTCACGCGCGCCCACGAGGACGGGATTCGCGCCACCGTCACGATCGGCACGTCGTTCGGCTGCCCCTTCGAGGGCGCCATGGATCCCGGCTACATCCTCGGCATCGCCGAGCGCCTGCACGCAGGCGGTGCCGACGAGATCGTCTTCGCGGACACCGTCGGCGTCGCCGTGCCCCGGCAGGTGCGCCACCTCGTGACCGAGGGCGCCAGGCTCGGCACCCCGATCGGCGTGCACCTGCACAACACGCGCAACACCGGCATCGCCAACGCCTACGAGGCGGTCTCCTCGGGCGCGGTCGTGCTGGACGCGTCGGTCGCCGGCATCGGCGGCTGCCCCTTCGCGCCGCGCGCCACCGGCAACATCTGCACGGACGATCTCGTCTACATGCTGCACGGTGAGGGCATCGTCACCGGCATCGACCTCGACGCGCTGCTCGTGATCAGCGAGTGGCTGGAGGGTGTGCTGGAGCGCTCGCTGGAGGGCATGGTCTACAAGGCGGGCAACTTCGCGCCTGTGTCCGCCGCAGCGTAAGGTCGCTCGATGGGCATCCAGCCGGAGCTGCGGCTCCAGATGTACGAGACGATGCTGCGCATCCGCCGCTTCGAGGAGGAGACCGCGGCCCTCTTCGCGGCGGGCGACCTGCCCGGCTTCGTGCACCTATCGATCGGCCAGGAGGCCGTGCCGACCGGCATCTGCGCCGCGCTCGACCCCGCTGACACGATCACGGCGACCCATCGCGGCCACGGCCACATCCTGGCCAAGGGCGCCGACATGGGCCGGATGATGGCCGAGCTGATGGGCAAGCGCACCGGCTACTGCGCCGGCAAGGGCGGCTCGATGCACATCTCGTCGCTCGACCTCGGCGTGCTGGGCGCCAACGGCATCCTCGGTGCCGGCCAGCCGATCGCTGTCGGCGCCGCGCTGTCGGCGAGGCTGCTCGGCGAGGAGCGCATCTCGGTGACGTTCTTCGGCGAGGGCGCGTCGGCGCAGGGTGGCGTGCACGAGGCGATGAACCTCGCCGCCGTCTGGAAGCTGCCCGTGGTGTTCGTGGCCGAGATCAACGGCTGGGCCGAGCTGTCGCCGTACAGCGACCACGTCAGCGTGCCGTCGCTCGTCGACCGGGCCGCGGGCTACGGCATCGATGCGGCGAGCGTGGACGGCACCGACGTCGAGGCGGTGCTGGACGGCGCCCGCGAGGCGGTGGAGCGCTGCCGCAGCGGTGAGGGCCCCGTGCTGCTGGAGGCGCGCACGCAGCGCTGGCACGGCCACTTCGAGGGCGACCGCCAGCTGTACCGGCCCGAGGGCGAGGTCGCTGCGCTGCCCGAGCTGTACGACCCGCTCGTGCTGCAGAGCGACCGCTTGCTGGAGCTTGGCATCGCCAGCGAGGCGGAGCTGGACGCGATCGAGCGCCGCGTCGCCGAGGAGGTCGCGGAGGCCGTGCTGTTCGGGCGGAACAGCCCGGAGTCGGCGCCCGAGGACGCGCTGCTGCACGTCTACTCCACCGACGGCCGCGGCGGTGCCGCGTGAAGTACTACGCCGCGATCCGCGAGGCGTTGCGCTGCGAGCTGGAGCGCGACCCGCGCGTCTTCTTCATGGGCGAGGACGTCGGCAAGCCCGGCGGCATCTACGCGCAGAGCCGGGGCCTGCAGGAAGAGTTCGGGGTCGAGCGCGTGCGCGACACCCCTGCCGGCGAGCTCGGCTTCATGGGCGCGGCCGTGGGCGCGGCGCTCACCGGCGCCCGGCCGGTCGTCGAGATCTCGTTCGCCGACTTCATCCCGGTCTGCCTCGACCAGCTGGTCAACCAGGCCGCCAAGATCCGCTACATGTCGGGTGGCCAGGCGAGGGTGCCGCTCACCGTGGTCACCTTCGGCGGCGCCGGTCGCAACGCGGGGCCGCAGCACTCCGGCTCCTACGAGGCGCTGCTCGGGTCGATTCCGGGCCTGCGCGTCGTCATGCCCTCCACGCCGTACGACGTCCAGGGCTTCCTCAAGGCTGCGATCCGCGACGACGATCCAACCATCGTCATCCTCAACAAGGCGCTGCTCGGCCTGGCCGACGACAGCGAGGCCGGCGTCGAGCCGATCCCCTTCGGCGAGGCGGCTGTGCGCCGCGAGGGCGAGGACGTGACGATCGTCGCCTGGTCGGCGATGGTGCACACCGCGCTCGAGGCTGCCGATCGCCTGGCGGCGGAGGACGGTGTCTCGGCCGAGGTCATTGACCTGCGTTCGATCCAGCCGCTCGACGGCGAGACGATCGGCGCATCGGCCCGCAAGACCGGCCGCGTCGTCACCGTCCAGGAGACGGTCAGCTTCGCCGGCATCGGCGCCGAGGTGGCCGCCGAGGTGTCGCGGCGCGCCTTCGGCTGGCTCGACGCCCCGGTGCAGATCGTCGGGCCGCCGTTCACGCCGGTGCCCTTCTCGAAGCTGATGGAGGAGTTCGTGCTGCCCGACGCCGGCTCGATCGTCCGCGCCGTGCGGGAGATCCTCTAGCCCGTGGCTGTCGACATCGTCGTGCCCAAGCTCGGGCTCACCGAGACCCATGCAACCGTGACGCGCTGGCGCAAGGCCGTCGGCGACCCGGTGAGCGCCGGTGACATCGTGGTCGAGATCCAGGCCGACAAGGCCGACGTCGACATCGAGGCGCCGGCCGACGGCATTGTTGGCGAGATCCTCGTCGGCGAGGGCGTCGAGGTCGAGCTGGGCACCGTGATCGGGCGGATCGTCGCCGTCGGGGCGCCGCTGCCGGCCGCTGCTGCGGAGGCCGGGCCGGATGGGCCGACGCTGGAGACGGCGGTACG
>CANNRA010000112.1 GCA_947507735.1 Actinomycetota bacterium | reverse complement strand
GGCGCAGCTGCCCCCTCCCCGGCGCCGCCTTCCGCGCAGGGCGCTGCTCCTCGCCGCCGGGCTGGCGCTGGTGCTCGCTGCCGGCGCGGCCGCCGGCTGGTTCCTGCACGTGCGCACTGCCGGCCGCGACGTGGTCGGCTCGCCGAGCGTCGAGTTCGTCACCACCGCTGGGCCGGCCGCGGTGACCACGACGCCTGCTGCGACCGCTCCGGCCCGGCCCACGCTGCCACCGGTGATCTGGCCCACCTACGGCCTCGACAACCGGCGCCTGCGCACCTTCCCCGGCGGGCCGAAGCCGCCGTTTCGCACGCTGTGGTCCTACCGCGGCGGCAGCCTGCTCGAGTTTCCGCCCACGCTCGCGTACGGGCGGCTGACGATCAGCACCAATCGCGGGCGGCTCGTCTCGCTGGATGCTGCCACCGGCAAGGCGCGCTGGACGTTCGAGTCCGGCCGCTGCGTCGCCGCCTCGCCGGCCGTTGCGAATCGCGTCGTCTACGCCAGCTTCATGAACCGGCCGCCGTGCAACGCCAGCGGCTCCGCGCTCGATGGGCAGGTCGTCGCCTTTGACGCGCTCACGGGCAAGGTGCGCTGGCGCGCGACCGTCGGTGTCAACGAGTCGTCGCCGCTCGTCGCGGGCGGGCTCGTCACCGTGGGCGACTGGAACGGCGATGTGACCGCGCTGGACGCGCGCACCGGCGTGCAGCGCTGGCGCTTCCACACGGGCGGCAAGGTGAAGGGCGCGCCGGCGCTCGCCGACGGCCGGCTCGTGATCGGCTCCTACGACGGCTCGGTGGTCGCGCTCAACCCGCAGACCGGTGCGCTGCTGTGGAAGGCGTCGGCGCAGGAGCGGATCGGCTCGCGCGGCACCTTCTACGCGACGGCTGCCCTCGCTTTCGGCCGCGTCTATGTCGGCGCCACCGACGGCAAGGTCTACTCCTTCGGCGCCGAGAGCGGCAAGCTGCGCTGGTCGCAGTCGACCGGTGGGTACGTCTACGCGTCGGCGGCGATCTGGCGGCAGTCGGTGCTCGTCGGCTCGTACAGCGGCTCCTTCTTCTCGCTCGACGCGGCCACGGGCGCCGTGAACTGGCGCTTCCGCGCGGCGGGCCCGATCTCGGGCTCGGCCGTCGTCATCGGCGCTGTCGTCTACGTCGCGACCCTTGCGCGCGCGACCTACGCCCTCGACGCCGCCACCGGCACGCTGCTCTGGACGTTCCCGGACGGCCAGTACGGCGCGGCGATCACCGACGGCACCCACCTGTACCTCGTCGGCACCACCCGGCTCTATGCGATGGTTCCCCGCGGATGAGCAGGTATCTCGTAACAGGCGCAGCGGGCTTCATCGGCTCGCACCTCTGTGAGGCGCTGGAGGCGCAGGGCGACGAGGCGGTCGCGCTCGACTGCTTCACCGACTACTACGACCCCGCCCTGAAGGAGCAGAACGCCGCCGGCCGCGCGGTCGTGCGCGCCGACCTCGCCGAGGCCGACCTGGCGCCGCTGCTCGAGGGGATCGACGGCGTCTTCCATCTGGCGGGACAGCCCGGCGTGCGCAGCTTTGGCGACGCCTTCCCGATCTACCTGCGCCGCAACCTGCTCGCCAGCCAGCGCCTCTTCGAGGCGGCAGGCACGGCGGGGGTGCGTGTCGTCTTCGCCTCCTCCTCGTCGATCTACGGCGAGGCCGAGGGCTACCCGACGCGCGAGGACGCGGCGCCCCGCCCGATCTCGCCCTACGGCATCACCAAGCTCGGCTGCGAGCACCTGGCGCGCGCCTGCGAGCTGGCCTTCGGCCTCGACGCGATCTGCCTGCGCTACTTCACGGTGTACGGCCCGCGCCAGCGGCCCGACATGGCCTTCACGCGGATCCTGACGGCGCTCGCCGAGGGGTCGGCCTTCGAGCTGTTCGGCGACGGGTCGGCATCGCGCGGCTTCACCTACGTTGGCGATGCGGTCGCCGCCACGATCGCGGCGATGCAGCGCGGCCCGCAGGGTGCCATCTTCAACGTCGGTGGCGGCGCCGAGGCGACGATGCGCGAGGCGATTGCCACCTGCGAGCAGGTCGCCGGCCGCCCGCTCGACCTGCAGCTGCGCGCGAGCGCGAAGGGCGATGTCTCCCGCACCGCCGCCGACACGGCGCGCATCCGCGAGGCGCTCGGCTGGGAGGCGCGCACCGGCCTGGAGGCCGGACTGCAGGCTCAGTGGTCATGGGTATCCGCTAAGGTTGGCCGCCGATGAGCCAGCCCGATTACGCCGGTGAGCAGGAGGTCGACTTCGGTCGCTACTGGCTCGCGATCATCCGGCGCTGGTGGCTGCCGATCGGCGCGCTGATCGTCGGCGGCGTGATCGGCGTGCTGGCCCAGACCGGCGGCGCCCGCCCCTACGAGGCGTCCACGAGCGTCTACCTCGGCCAGCCCTACGCGCCGAACAGCACGGTCATGATCCAGAGCCTGACGACGAGCCTTGGCTTCGTCGATCAGATCGTCAAGTCGCGCCCGCTCGTCAAGGGCGTCGCGGCCAGGGTCGGCATCGGCGCCGGCGTCCTGCAGGCGAGCATCACGACGAAGGCCGTCGGCGTGACCAGCGGCGCCAAGCAGGTGAGCGTCCCGATCGCCCAGATCACGGTGCGTAATCCGTCGGCACGCAAAGCCGTCGACGCCGCTACGGGCCTCGCCGCCGCCGCGATCCTCCAGTTCTCCTCGTACGTCGACGTCAAGCTCGCGACCTACCAGGCCCGCATCGACCGCGCGAACCGCGAGCTGGTCACCGTCGCCGCAACGATCGCCGTCGCCCAGGCCGAGCAGAACAGCGTCCGCTCCGACAAGTCGGTCCCGGCCACCGAGCGGCTGATCGTCCTCTCGAACTTCAACAACGTGCTCGTGTTCAGCCTCGCCCGCCAGGCGACGCTCGAGGCGAGCCTGCTCACGCTGCGCGACCAGGTCGCTCTTGGCCAGCAGGTCGAGCGCGCCCGCGTGATCACTCCCGCCACGGCCCACCGCATCGCGGCCCCCAGCAAGCGCTCTGGCCTCGCCGTCGGTGTCGTCGTCGGCTTCCTCCTCGGACTCCTCGCTGCGATCCTCTGGGAGCCCGCGCTCGGGCTCGTCAAGCGGGCTCGCACCGCGGACTGAGCAGGGGCGACCCCAGTGTTCGAGGGCAAGCGGGTCGCGGTCGTCGTCCCGGCCTACCAGGAGGAGCTGCTCCTGCCGGTGACGCTGGCCGGCATCCCGGCCTTCGTCGATCGCATCTACGTCGTTGACGACTGCTCGCCCGACGGCACCGTCGCTCGCGCCGAGGAGTGCGCCGCCGCCGATCCCCGCGTCGAGCTGATCCGCCACGAGCGCAACGGCGGCGTCGGAGCAGCCATCGTCACCGGCTACCTGCGCGCCCGCGAGGAGCGCATGGACGTCACCGCGGTGATGGCGGCCGACAACCAGATGGACCCGGCCGAGCTCGAGGGCCTCGTCGCCCCGGTCGCTCGCGGCGAGGTGGACTACGCGAAGGCGAACCGCCTCTTCACCGGCCAGGCCTGGGAGCTGATCCCGCGGCACCGCTACCTCGGCAACGCGGTGCTCTCGATGCTGACGAAGATCGCCTCCGGCTACTGGCACGTCGCCGACTCGCAGTCGGGCTACACGACGGTCTCGCTGGAGATGCTCGACAAGCTCGACCTGCACCGGCTGTACCCGCGCTACGGCTTCCCCAACGACATGCTCGTCCACCTCAACGTGTGGAACGCGCGCGTCCGCGACTTCCCGCAGAAGCCTGTCTACGGCGTGGGCGAGAAGTCGGGCATGAAGATCCGTAAGGTCATTCCGCGCATCTCCTGGCTGCTGCTGAAGGCCTTCTTCTGGCGCCTGCGCGAGAAGTACGTGATCCGCGACTTCCACCCGCTCGTCTTCTTCTACCTCTTCGGCATCCTGATGGCCCTTGCCGGCCTGGCGCTCGGCATCGCGCTGATCGTGCTGCGCTCGCTGGGCGAGGGCATCACCGCGGCGACCGGCGTGCTGGACGCGATCCTGCTGATCTTCGGCGCGCAGTTCACGCTATTTGCGATGTGGTTCGACATGGAGTCGAACAAGGATCTGAAGTAGCGGCGCGCGGGCTCAGCCCGCGAGGTGCTCGAGCCGCGTCGTGCCGAGCAGGCCCGACGACTCGATCTGCAGCGTGCAGCCGCCGCCCGGCTGCAGCGGCGGCAGGCTGGGCAGGTTGCCGCGCCACACCGTGTTGCCTGCCTGCTCGACGCGTTGCAGCAGCGTCCCGTCCTGGCGCAGCACGATCACCTGCGGCTCCTTGACGAGGAGCGTGACGCCCCAGTTGCCCTTGCTGCAGTCGTAGGCTGTCAGCGTTCCCGGGATGCCCGCGAAGAGGTCGCCGTTGGCCTGGAAGCCGTCGCTGCTGGAGACGAGGCGCGCGGGCGGCGTGAGCTGCCAGAGGCCGAGGCCGGTCTGCCCGGGAATCTGTTGCGGCGTGAAGGCGAGCTGGCTGCCGTCGGGCCGGTAGGACGAGGGAATCACGGCGAGCGCGGTGCGGACGGGGATCACGCCGCCCTGGCCGATCTCGCTGCGCAGCTGGGGCACCGGTCCGGAAACCTTCCCGCCGAGGGCCGTGACCGCGGTGATGCTGCGGTTCCAGAACAGCGCCTGCCAGACGGCCGGCCACTCCCGGTAGCTGTCCGCGACGATGGTCACGGGGCCGTGGGCCGCCTTGTCGATCCAGCGCGGGTCCGGGCCGATCAGGTCCTTGCGCGTCACGCTCGTCTGGTGCACGACCTCCTGCGCGGAGGAGACCGAGCCGGCGAGCGCGGCCGCAAGCAGCAGCGCCGGCAGGACGACGAGCCAGCGACCGCGCGCGACGAGGAAGAGCGCGACCGCGGCGGCAGCACCGAGCTGCACGACGAGCGTCAGCGTCGCGTTCGAGGTGAGCGTCTGCAGCTTCCAGAGCGGCGCCAGCGTGATCGCGTCGGGCAAGGCCTCCGGGGAGACGAGCGTGGCGAGCGGCAACGCGCACACGGCGGCGAGCGCCAGGCCGCCTGCGACGATCGAGGTCAGGGAGGTGCGCGGGGCACCGAGCTCCAGCCACAGCAGGAAGCAGACGATCAGAGCGGGCGACAGGGCGAGCAGGTCACGCTCGGCGAGCTGGCCCACGTTCTGCGCTGCGAACACGCCGACCAGCAGCACCATCCCGACGGCGAGCGCAAGCGTGGCTGCGATCGTGGCCCGGGCAGCAGCCTCGATCTCCCGGCGACCTGTGAGGCACCACAGCGCCAGCACCAGCAGCGCGCAGACGGGGGCGACGCCGGTGGTCAGCACCAGGTCGCCAGCGTGGTAGAGGATGAAGCGCGCCGCGGTCGTGAAGGAGACGCTGTCGCCTGACTGCACCGCGTCGTAGCCGCCGAGCACGGACTCGCCGCGTAGCGCCTGGCTACCGGCGCCGAGCGCGAGCAGCAGCCCGAGGCCGACCCCGGCCCGCCAGCTCGCCAGGGCGCGCCGCCAGGAGCGGGCGAACAGCGCGTCGAGCCCGACCGCGCCGACGAACACGGGCAGCAGCGCGAGCGACTGCAGGCGCGTCAGCAGCGCGAGCGCCACCGCCCCGACCAGCAGCGCCTGCCGTCTCGGGGTCGGCTCGGCGATCGCGCGGGCCATCGCCCAGGTGGCGAGCGTCAGCACGGGCAGGTAGGCGACCTCGCTCATCACGAGGCCGGAGTAGGCAAACCCCGGGAGCGCGAGCGTCAGCGCCGCCGCGAGCAGCGCCTTGCGCGGCGACACGAGGGCGCGCAGCCAGGAGTAGACAGGCACCGCGACCAGGCTCATCAGCAGCGCCTGGAACGGTTTGAGCAGCGCGTAGCCGAGCTCGAGGTCGTGGATGCTCAGGAACGGCCCGACGAGCACCGGTACGACGAGGCTGTAGAACGGCGTGGGCCCGCCGAGGATCGTCAGCGACCCGTGCCGATAGAGGCCCTGTCCGAGCAGCCCGTACACCGACTCGTCGGGCGAGATCCACGGCCCGTGCACGCGCTGCGAGGCGATCGAGCGCGCCACGACCGCGATCAGCAGCAGGCCGCCGAGGGCCCAGCTGTGCCCGTGCCCGGGCAGCCGCGCAGCTCTGCCAGCTCGCTGGCTCCAGCGGCGTGCACAGCGACCGGCCATCGTTTCCGGTGCGCGCTGCCGCATGGGCTCGATGCTAGCCGCGGTTTGTTTCCGGGGCCGGTCGAGCAGCGTCGTGGTGCAACCGATGGCCCGAGCAGGGAGCGAGCGAGGCGGTTGGCACGAGTCGTCACGTGGGTTGTCTGCGCTGCTGCGGCGGCACTATCGTCGGCCAGGTCGCCGAGGTCTCCGGCTGCGCTCGCTGCCGTTCTTACCGTCGCCGGTGCCGGCGGTCTGACCGCCGTGTGCGCTGCAGATGCGGCAAGATGGGGACGCCGTGCCTGCCGATCCGCGACACCTGGACGTACCCGGCCAGGCCCAAGGCGGGCTTGCCGGCTTCTACGACGGGTACTGGCGGAGCCGCGGCCGCTCGGGCCACCGGCCGCGCTACGACATCTTCACGTTGTGGATCGAGCCTGGCTCGAGCGTGCTCGACATCGGCTGTGGCGACGGCGCTTTTGGCGAACACATCGTGGCGGCGCGGGCGGCCCGCTACCTCGGCGTCGATCTCTCGGAGTCCGGCCTCGAGCTGGCGCGGGCGCGGGGACTCGAGGTTCGTCAGGTCGATCTCGGAGCGAGCGCCGGTGCGCTCGACGAGCTCCGTTTCGACTACGTCGTCCTCTCGGAGGTGATCGAGCACGTCGTGGATTCCGAGGAACTGCTGGAACTTGCCGGTCGGATCGCCGGGCGACGCGTCTTGCTCTCCGTTCCCAACATCGCCTACTGGCAGTACCGGCTGCAGCTTCTGCGCGGCAGGTTTCCGCGCCAGTGGGCACAGGACCCGCGCGAGCATCTCCGCTTCTGGTCGGTGCCCGACTTCACGCGGATGGCCGAGGAGCTCGGCTTCCGCGTCGAGACGGTGGCCGCATCGAACGGGCGCCGCGGGCTGCGCGACCTGTGGCCGAACCTCTTCGGCGTGCAGGTCTGCTTCCTGCTCGAGCCGCCGCGACACTGATGGTTCACGCCCGCCGGGGCGTCGGGGAGAATAAGCGGGTGCCCGCCGACCCCTCATCGCTATTCGCCCGGATTGCCCGGCAGCGCTGGGCGCCGCTGCTCGCCGCGGTCGCGCTCTTCACGCTGCTCTGCCTGGTCAAGCGCGGAGGCCTGCTCTCGGAGGAGCAGTTCGGCGACGTCCACCTCTACGCCGACTTCGGTCGCAAGGTGCTCGACGGCCAGGCGCCGTACCGTGATTTCTTCGTCGAGTACCCGCCTGGTGCGATGCCGGTCTTCCTGCTGCCGGCGGCGATCGACGAGGGCCATTACCACTTCTGGTCCAAGCTGCTCACCGCTCTCGTCGGGGTCGGCGGCCTGGCTGCGCTCGACGCGATCCTCGGGTCGCTCGGCGCGGGCGCGCGCCGCCGCTGGCTCGCGCTCGGCTTCGCGGCGTTCGCGCCGCT